>JANLUG010001065.1:0-1278 GCA_031363335.1 Gammaproteobacteria bacterium | reverse complement strand
AGCAGCCGGTCGGGGCGCACGACGATCGTGACGTTGGTGTTTTCCGGACGTCCTTCGACGCGGTGCAGGAACAGCGTCGACACGTGTGCGCCGGATTCGTCGACGTACGAGCGGGCGCTCGACTCGATCTCGTCGGCATCGGGCGCGTCGTCGAACGGTCGCCGGATCACGCTTTCGAGCATCGTGCGCTCTTCCGGCGTCGGATCGACCACGTCGACCCACAGCGCGGTTTCGAGCGCGATGGGATCATCGACGATCTCGAGACCTGCGCTGGTCAGTCGGTGCGCCAGCAACATGTGCGCGGCTCCGGATTTTATCGGTGCGGATTCTAACGACTCTGGTCGGTCGTGAGATAGACGCGCGTGCATCGATCGAATTCGATTCGTGTCGAACGATTCCTACAGCGCCGCGTGCAGCTCGATCGCCGCATCGAGCGCCGTCTCGATACCGGTGGGTTCCAGTCCGGCGGTGACGGTTTCGTAGCGCAGGTCCGCATGGGGCTCCGCGAAGTGTGCCGCCCGCGGCAGGTAGCGCAAGTGAGCGTTCGCGAGACCGACGATGAACGCCGAATTCGAGCCGACCCGGCGCGACCATTCTTCGCCCACTTCGACGAGAACCTCGCCTGGCAGCGCGAGCAACGCCATCTCGTTGATCTGCATGACTTGCACCGGTACTTCGATGGGCTTCGACGGTGCGCCTCGCTTGACCCGTTGGCCAAGGCCGATGTACAGGCAGCAAGCGATCATGAGCCGCCGCATGTCCGGTTCGGAGAGTCCGGCGTCGATGACGTGCCGCGACGCGCACGACCACAGATTCGAAGGCGTAACGGATTGCTCGAAGTCGTCGCCGAGAAAGGCTCGCAAGGTGGCCGTCGCATCCGTCAAGCGTTGCGCTGCCGTGGTCGAGTCGAGTTCGGCGTTGTTCGGCATGAGGCGTAGATCGGTGCGTGCCGATGCGAGCGTGAGATCGTCGCGCGGCGCACTCGCGCGTACCACGCGGATCACTTCATCGGCGATCGAAGTGCCGACTGTCAGACAATTTTCGAATCCTCCGCCGTAGTAGCCGCGTGGATCGAGCGCATCGAGATTCGGGCTGGTGCGCGGAATCACGTTGCCTTCGGTGGTGTTGAAGAACAACGCATTCACGCCAGGCAGCGCGGCTTCGATGCGCCGTTGCGCGACACCCGGAAAATCGGCGCTGATCTGCATGTTGTCCCAGCCCATCGTCACCGGATGACAGCCGACGCCGAACAGCACCGCGAGCGGCGCGCCGCTCGAT
>JANLUG010001030.1:0-7483 GCA_031363335.1 Gammaproteobacteria bacterium | reverse complement strand
CTTGCCCGATCCGTTCTCGCCGACCAGGCCCACGGTGAGCCCCGCGCTGATATCGAGATCCACATGCGTGAGCACGTTCCTTCGGCCAAAGCGCTTCGATACGGCGTGCGCGGCGAGCAGTCGCGCGCCGCGGTGTTCATGGTCAGCAATCGGTGCGCAGGTCAACGACATGGAGGCTCCCGTAGATGCCGGTGCGTTCGCGCGCGTACAGCACCCGCGCCAGTTCGGTGTGAGAAACGATGAGGTCCGTGAGGCGCGTCGACCTACCGCGATGCTGCAATTCGATCGCATCGAGATATCCGACCTCGCGCGCCGCGCTTCGAAACACGATCCGCGCGCCGGCGCCGCTGTGATTCAGAATCGCAGTCCACTCGTCGGCGAGCGCTTCGGGGTCGTTGCCGCTCATCCAGTCCATGTGATCGAGCAGCGAGAACTTCGTCACCGGCACGCGCGTCGTGTGCAGGAAGTCAGTCACGGAACTCGTGTGCAAGAACAGCCGATCGACGAGCCCGGATTTCAGCCGCGCAAACTCCGTCGGCTTCAGGAACTCGGGACAACCCGCGCGCGTGTATCCCCCTTCGAGCACGCCGCGCCAGAAATAGTTGTCGCGCAGCGGCGTCTGTAGGAGCGCCCGCTCCACCGCATCGAGCGCATAACCCGCCATGCCGTCCGCATGGTGCGCCTCGATCTCGCGGCGCTGCTGCCATGGAATACCCAACAGGCTCAGCGTGAGGGGCCGCGACATGAACCAGCGGAACAGTCCGGTGCCGAAGCGCGCGCGCATGTCGTGCCGGGCGTATACCTCGTGTTGTTCGGCAACGTCGCCTGCGTTCAGCAGATCCTCGATCGCATCGCCGAGATCGCAAGTGCCATAGGCGTAATCGCGGAGCAGTTTGTGTACCAACCCCGCACTGCCCTGATATACAAAACGGTTGCGCCAGCCACGTCCTGCAAACCAGTGCATATGACCGTCCCAGAACGCTCGTGCAAAATCCGATAGCTCGCGTTGTAGCGCGTCGTGATAGATCTCGCGCCAGTGCGGCGACCAGCCGCTGCCGAACAGCGCGAAGAAGTCGTCGTGCTGCAGACGACGAATGGCCGCGATGCGCAGTTCGAGCAACGCCGTCTGCAGCGGATTCACGTCCACTGCGTCTACCCTGCGCGCGCCGGCCAGCACGAGATCGAGCGCATTGCAGCCGCCGCTGGTGATCGTCAGCACGGAATCATTCGGCCCGACGTTCAGCGCACAGCGATCGACCGCGGGATCCTCGAAGCAGGTCACGTACACCAGATTGTTCCGGTGCAGGAACTGAAATACGCTGCTGCGCCAACGTTCAGAGAGAGGGGCATGTGCGCGCGGCATCAGAACACCAGATCCATGGCACCGAGCGTCATGCCCGCTCCGGTACCGAAGAAGAGGATGCGTTGTCCGCGCTGGATACGACCCGCCGCAATCGCCTCCGACAGCGCAAGCGGGATCGATGCCGCAATGGTGTTGCCGCGCTGCGCAAGATTTGTGACGACTTGCCTCGGTTCGAAGCCGAGGTGTTTCGTCAGCGCGCGAATGCCGAGGATGCTCGATTGATGCGACACGACCACGTCGTAATCCGAGTGCTTTGCCCCTGCCTCGTCGAGAAAGCGATCGATGAAGCCGGGTGCCAACCGGACCGCCAGTTTGAAAATTGCCGGTCCATTCATGTGGAACATGTGCATTTGCGGCCGCGTGGTCGGGTCGTTCGGATGATGTGCAGTGCCGCCGCCGACGAACTGTGCGAGTTCGGCGCCGCTGTTGTAAGTCTCGAAGCGCGCATGATTCAGACAGCTCGACTCATCGGGCTCGCTTGCCCGATGAGTCGAGCTGCGGCCGCCGCATCACCGAACAGCACGGCGCTCTCGGGCTGCGTCGGGTCAAGGGAGCGCGACGCCATTTCGCTGCTCACGAGCAACGCTGTTCGGGTCCGACCCGACGCCACGATCTGGCTGACCAGGTGCAGCCCTACCAGCCAGCTGAGGCATGTCGCGTCCACATCGAAGCAGAAAGAACGACCCTCGGGACATTGCAGCGCCCGCTGTATGAACGCCGCTGTGCAGGGAATGAGCTGTTGCCGCGACGCCGAGGCGCCAACGATGGCATCGAGGTCTTGCGGCAGCAGCTCCGCTCGATCGAGCGCGGCACGCGCCGCCGCGGCCGCCATACCGACGGTCGTGTCTTCGCTGCCCGCGTAGCGTCGTTCGATGACGCCGGTGGCGCGCTCCACCCAATCGGCATCAACTCCGAAGCGGGCCGCGAGCTCGCGACTGGTGACTCGCCTGTCGGGCAGATACGAACCGACACCCGCAAGCCGGATTCGCAGAGGGGCTGCTGTCGTCATTGCTTCACCTTAAGTTGATGCGCGTCGTACGCGTCGGAGTTTTCTAGTGGTAAATCGTTCGGGTTCGCCCTGTTCTACTTCCAGCGTCGTCGCCCGCACACCCTGGTCGTGTAGCCCTGTTTCGACCGCTTTGCGCACGAGCGTGGAAACAGGTCCGAACTCGGCGCCGGCCGCGAGCGCGATGCGCACCCGCAGACACGAGTCGCGTTCCTGGATGATTTCGTAGTCGCGCACGGCGGGGCTGCTCAACAACACCATCCGTCGCAGCGTTGCGGGAAAGACCGAACGGAGCGCGCCATCCGGCGTTGTGAATCGACACACGTCATCGAGGCGTCCTTCGATGCGCTCGAGCGTGCGAAAAGCACTTCCGCAACGGCACGCTTCCGCCGGACCGAGCACGAGCACGTCGTTCAGCCGATATCGGATGATCGGCTGCACCCGCCGCCAGAGGTCGGTGACGATCGGCGTGATGCGCATCGATCCATCCGTGGAGTCGATCGGCTCGCCCTGCACCGCGACGAGGTCTTCCTGCAGGTGCAGGCGGCCGGCCTTACAACTGATCGCCATCAAACCCTCGGTACATTGGTAGATCTGGTGTACGGCGCAGCCGAATCGCTCGGTCAGTTGCGCTTCGATGTGAGGTTCCAGCACTTCCGCGACGCTGATCAGCCGTTGCGGCTGCACGTGCAGCGAACCTTCGAGCTGCCGCTCAGAGAGCGCGTGCAGGTAGCTCGGCGGCGCGCCGAGCAGATCCGGTGGATTCGCGTTCAAGCGCGCCACGGCCTCGTCGATCGACGTCGCCAGATTGAAATGTTCGAAGCGCAGCCAGCGTCGTTGCAGGCGCCGATACAGATTGCTGCCGGACAACGAGAAAAGCGTCACGCTCAATCCCCGACGACTGAGGCGAGGCGCGACCCGCGCCACAACCGCACCGATCCAGCGCGCCTGCTCCTCCTCGTCGATCAGAAACAGGCCGCGGTTGCCCGAGGTTCCGGAGGAAAGGCCGACGGTGAGATCGTCCACGCGTGGCCTGAAATCGTGCAACCGTTCGGCTGCGAGCGCGGCCCCCATCGCCGCATCGATCGACACTCGACGTGTATTCAGCGTGGAGAAGTTCTCCATCATCAGCGTCTTGTCGATGGTCGGCAGGTGCCGCCAATCGTTTGCTGGGCAATCTAGATAGTGAGCCGCGTAGAAAGGCGAATGTTCGCGTGCGAAGCGCACGATCGACTGCGCGCGCCGATCCTGATACGCGGCGAGCGCCGCACCGCGCAAATGCATGAAGTTGTGTCTTGCGAGCAAGAACGACTGCACCAGGGCCAGCGCGGGGATCATCGCATCACCCGTCGAACCGCTCGTCGAACCACCCATCGTTCCCGCACTTCCGGGCAGTGCGTTGGAACAATACGCAGCGTGGGATTTGCGGCGCTGAATGCGTGCACCTTTGCGAGCGTCGTTCGCGTGGCCGCCGCATCGTCGACGATGAGCCGCGTCAGCCAATGTGCATCGCGCAACTCACGATAGCCGCGCGACAGCCAGCACGCGTCCGCCGACAGCAACACCGCGCCGCCAATCGCCTCGACACAGGCGCCGACCTGACCCCGCGCGTGCCCGGGTAACCGGACGAGCCGGATCTGACCATCGCCGAATACGTCATGCGTGGCGCCGAACGGTTCCAGCGCCGTCGATGCAAATGCATCGATGAGAGTTGCGCGCGCGAGAAAGTCCTCCGGCAGCAACGAGGGCAGATACGCGCGCAGCAGTGCGGAGACGCCGCGGCGATGAACGACACCTTCGTATGCGGCCCGCGTCGCGATGAAGCGGGCGTTCGGGAAGTCGCGCAAACCGGCGATATGGTCGGCGTGAAAATGCGAGAGGACGATCCAGCGCAGATCGCCGGGATCGATCCCCAAACGCGCAATCTGTTCCGATGCGGCCGACTCGATCGGCGTGGTCATCGGCGTCACCCACCGATAAATCCTGTAAGGCATTGCCGCGGTCGCGGCGAGAATTCGCGGCGAGTAGCCGGTGTCGAAGAGTCCCCAACCCTGCTGCGGATGACGCATGAGGGCAACGATGCAGGGCACATCGATCAATCGTCGCCGCCCGCCCGCGATCACGTGGTGTTCCCACGAGCGGCAATGACCGGTGTCGAGCAGATGCAGTTCGATCATTGATTATCCAAGTGCCGCCAGAGACGCTTCGAGACCCTGCTCGAAATTCACCACCGGCGCGTAGCCGAGATCGCGCTGTGCGGCGGTGATGTCGTACGTCTGATTGCGCGCCAGAACCGCGACCGTGTAGCGCGTGAGCAGCGGTTCGCCGCCACCGATATGCGCGTGTGATTCGAGGACTCGCGCAATCAGCAGCGCCGCGGCGAGCGGCATCGTGCGCAGATGCGTGTCTACCCCACAGCGGCAAAGTACACGCCGAATCAGCGGCCACAGTTCGACGTGTTCACCGTTCGTGATCGTGTAGATACCGCCGACGGCTTTCGGCGCGTGCAGTGCCAGGCAGATCGCGTGCACCACTTTTTCGACGTACGTGAGATCGACGCGGTTGCGGCCGTCGCCTATCTGCGGCAGCCGCCCTGTACGCGCGGCGCGGACGAGACGCGGCAGCAGCGCCGCGTCACCTTCACCGAAGATCGCCTTGGGGCGCAGAATCACCGTGTCGAGGGCCGCTTCGCGGACGCACTCTTCGGCGAGTCTTTTCGACCAGGCGTAGTGCGACGAATAGCGCGCCGGATACGGGACGTTCTCGCGCGCATGGGTCTGATCGCCGCCGTCGAAGACCACACTCGGCGACGAGATGTGAACCAACCGGGCGATCCGCCGGCTCGTGCATGCCGCGACGACATTACGTGTACCCACGACGTTGATCGTATAGAAATCGCTGCGTCGGCCGAATGGCGCGGAAAGCGCGCCGGCATGAACGACGGCGTCGGCGTCCTCACACGCTGCGGCAACCGCGGCTGCATCGCGCAAATCGGCCCGAACGACGCTTGCGCCTAGCGACTCGAGGTGCGCGCACATCTGCACATCTCGTCCCACTGCCCGCACCGGGAATCCGCGCGACAGCAGGCCGCGAACCAACGCCCGGCCGAGAAAGCCCGTGCCTCCCGTTACGACAACCATCGAGTCCCCCCTGGTGAGTCAACGCAGACGGGAACCTAACGCGGCGGCGGATTTGGAGTCCTGATGGCGAGGTGATGTTTTATTGAATCTTCTTAAGCGGACGCGCTATGGCGGCTTTGCTGTGTCGCTGGTAAGTTCGTACGCCAGACCCAGGAGACGACGCCATGGAGTGGTACGCCGGGACTAGCGGATACAGCTACAAGGAATGGAAAGGACTCTTCTACCCGTCCGACATTTCCAATGACGCGATGCTCGCGTATTACGCGCAGCATCTGTCGAGCGTCGAGATCAACAATACGTTCTACCGGATGCCCAAGCGCGACGTCGTGCAGAGTTGGGGCGATGCGGTGCCGGCGCATTTCCGGTTCTCGATCAAGGCATCGCGCCGCATCACGCACCAGATGCGGCTGAAGGAATGCGAGGAGTCGGTGACGATTCTCGCGAAGCAGCTCGATGTGCTTGGCGACAAACTAGGCGCCGTGTTGTTTCAGCTGCCGCCGTTTCTGAAGTTCGACGCGGAGCGTCTCGACGCTTTCCTCGCCATTCTTCCGAAGCAACTGCCGAGCACCTTCGAGTTTCGCCACGCATCCTGGTTCACACAGCACACGTATGACGCACTGCGCGCACACGGCGCGGCGTTGTGTCTGTCGGAAGACGACGAACTGGAACTGCCCGATCGCGATGCAACCACGGACTGGACGTATGTTCGCTTGCGCAAAGCGAGCTACACCGATGGCGCGCTGACCGCGTGGAAAACGCGCATCGACGCGGCCGACGTGAAGAAGGCGTTTGTTTTCTTCAAACACGAAGACGAGGCCGGCGGTCCACCGCTCGCCATGCGCTTCCTCGACATCGCGAACACGCTAGTTCGAATCGCGAGGGCGCCGAAGGCGGCGCCGCGCAAATCCGGCAAGGTCGGCTCGGATTCCAAGAGCGCTTAGACGCGTTTCAGCCGTCGTAAAAGAAGTTGTGGTGCAACCCAACGAGGCTACGCTGGCGCGGGGTTTTGGCGCGTTTGCGTGCATCCGCAGACAGATGATTGACCCGGCTCGTGGTGCGGATGCGCTGCGCGATGTCGCGGCGCCCATAGTGCGCCTGTAGAAACAACCGCCCCGAATCGCCGGGCAGCGGCGGCAGGCGGCGGTGCCATACATCCGATACGAACATCGCGACGTCGCCGGCTTTCGCGAGCAAGGGCACCACACCGCGACCGTCGCACGTCAGCTCGACATCCCAGACGCGATCGTCCGGCGGACGCTGCCCGGATTTATGGCTGCGCGGAATCACGCCCGTTGGCCCGCATTCGAGCGGGCAATCCTTCAGATAGATGTGCGCGCCGATCGCGAAGATCGGATACGGAATGCGGTCGTCCCACGGAATGCCCGGCGGCCGCGGAATGTGGGGGCCCGCATCGATATGCCACGCCCCGCCGCCGTGCGTGTTCACCTCGCGCGGCGGATTGCGCCAGCATGTGTTGGCAATCACGTGACAGTCTTCGCCGAGCAACGGTTCGATCGCATCGAGAATTGCGCGATTGCCGATGACGTCCTGGCACAACGCGCTTCGATTCAGCATCTCGTAACGGAAATCGTCGTCTTCTTCGCTCGGCCGGCGCGGGTTGCGCCCATCCGCCGGCAGCGAGGCATACAGCGCCTCGATTTCCTCCGCCAGCGCCGCAACCTGGTCCGCACCGACGGCGCCGCGCACGACGGTCCAGCCTTCCTGTTCCAGTTGCCGGCTCTCAGCCGGAGCGGCTTCCACCCGAACGTTCATGTAACCACGACGCCGCGTCAGCATGATGATCCTCACATTTGGAAACGAGGTAACTCTAACGGACCGCCGTCTCGAATTCGCAGCCGGCGGCACAGCACTTTCGTATCGCTACGATTACCACACCGCCTCGATCGTGGAAACGCTGCGCAACTTCTGGTCCGCGGTAACAAGCCTCGCCCCTGCCACCAATGCCGTAGCGGC
>JANLUG010001027.1:0-2865 GCA_031363335.1 Gammaproteobacteria bacterium | reverse complement strand
GACGCCGACATCGATCGGTGTGGATGGCTTGTAGCCCACGTCGCGCGCCAGTGCGGAAACGTCAGCGTACGTCTCGGCCACGTCGCCTGGCTGCATTGGCAGAAAGTTCTTTTCGGCCTTGCGGCCTAAGGCATCCTCGAGGACTTCGATGTATCGAAGCAACTCGATGGGATTATTGCTGCCGATGTTGTAGAGCCGGAACGGCGCAGACGCCGACGTTGCCGGTGACTCGTTGCGTCCGTCCGGATCCGCCATCGGAACGCGGTCAAGCAGACGTATGACACCTTCGACGATGTCGTCGACGTAGGTGAAGTCGCGTCGGTGGTGGCCGTGATTGAAAACGTCGATCGGTTTCCCCGCGAGGATGCACTTCGTAAAGTGAAACAGAGCCATGTCGGGCCTGCCCCACGGTCCGTAAACCGTGAAGAAGCGCAAACCTGTGGTCGGCATCTGAAACAGATGACTGTACGTGTGCGCCATCAGTTCGTTGGTCTTCTTCGTTACCGCGTAGAGGCTTACCGGGTGATCGACATTGTCGTCCACCGAGAACGGCATCTGTTCATTGGCGCCATACACCGAACTCGATGATGCATACACGAGATGCTCGGTACCGCCGTGACGGGCGCACTCGAGTACGTTTAGAAATCCGGTGATGTTCGCGTCGATGTAGGCCTGAGGGTTCTGCAGCGAGTAGCGAACTCCGGCCTGTGCCGCGAGGTGGACGACACGATCGGGACGTTCGCGCTGGTAGACCTCTCGGAAAGCGCGATGGTCGGCGATGTCGATGGTCTCATTCTCGAATCCTGGGTTGCCGACCAATCGTGCCAACCGTGCCCGCTTCAGTGAAACGTCGTAGTAGTCGTTGAGGTTGTCGATGCCGATGACGGAGTCGCCGCGCGCCAGCAGCCTCGCGGCGACGTGAGAGCCGATGAATCCAGCGCTGCCGGTAACAAGGACCTTCACATGAATGCGCTCAGAGACGAGCCGTCGTGCATCGCTTCGGAAACAGATGCTTGACGTCGAAGATCACACATTCGGGTTTCCCGAGCTCGCGGATCGCCTCTATACCCATTTCGCGAAATTGATCATGGGCCACCGCGATGACGATCGCGTCGTAGTGATTCTTCGGCAGCGAGTCGATCATTCTCAGGTCGTATTCTTGTACTGCGTCGCCCGCGTGTACCCACGGGTCATGAACATCGACGTCCGCGTGGTACCGCTTCAGTTCTCGTACCAGGTCGACGACACGCGTGTTGCGGATGTCGGGGCAGTTCTCCTTGAACGATAAGCCGAGGATGAGCACCTTCGAGTCGACGACGTGAATCTTGCGCTGTGTCATCAGTTTTACGACTCGTTCGACGACGTGTTCGCCCATCGAATCGTTGATGCGGCGACCGGCGAGGATGATCTCCGGGTGGTAGCCGATCTCCTGGGCCTTGAATGTCAGATAGTAGGGGTCGACGCCGATGCAGTGGCCGCCGACCAGGCCGGGTCTAAAGGGTAGAAAATTCCACTTTGTACCTGCCGCCAGCAGGACTTCCTCGGTATCGATGTCCATGCGCTCGAAGATCAACGTGAGCTCGTTGATGAGCGCGATGTTCAGGTCGCGTTGTGTGTTCTCGATGACCTTCGCCGCTTCGGCGACACGAATACTGGAGGCGCGATGAGTCCCGGCCGTGACGATCGAGCCATAGAGGCGGTCGACGAAATCGGCGGCTTCGGGTGTCGAACCGGACGTCACTTTGGTTATCGTGGTCAGACGATGCAGCTTGTCGCCGGGATTGATCCGCTCTGGGCTATAGCCGGCGAAAAAGTCGACGTTTAAGCGCAGTCCGGAGGTCTTTTCGATGATCGGTAGACAGACCTCTTCGGTGGCACCTGGATAGACGGTCGATTCATACACGACGACATCACCGCGTTTGATGACTTCGCCGATTGATTTGCTTGCCGATCGCAACGCCGACATATCGGGCCGCTTGTATGCATCGATCGGCGTTGGAACCGTGACGATGTAGACATTGCAGTCCGCAATGTCGCGCAACTGCGTCGAGTAGGTCAGCTTCGTAGAGGCCGCGAGTTCTTCGGCGCTGACTTCCAGTGTGGAGTCGCGACGGTGACGCAGCTCGGCGACGCGTTCGTGATTGATATCGAAACCGATCGTCGGATATTGGCGTCCGAATTCAACCGCGAGGGGCAGTCCCACATAGCCCAGGCCCACGATCGCAGGGCGTGCGTCGGCCAGATCTGTGATCAGCATTGTCCAAGCCATCCGTTGTTTGGGTGTAGTATGCCGACAACTCCGCGCCCAACTGTGACGAGCTTGTAGCCTGAAGTAAACCGGCTGGAGTGTTTCGTGCGTTACAACGCTTTACAGGCGTTTGAGTTACCGGCCGGTAGAATCGGCGGCCTTCTGCGTAGGTACATTCATGAGCACGATTGAGCGAGCTGCGGCTCGGTTAGGCGCCATCGGAAAAGTTCGAGCCGAACCGATCCTGCGGGATCCTTCGCAGGTGCGTGATCCAGTGACCGATGCGTTGTCGACTTCCGCATCGGTCGATGCCGCGGACGCGACGATCACTCAAGCCAAACCGTTCGTGTCGCCTCGCATCGGCGGTGGCTATTGCGAAATCGACGTCGCCGCATTGACTGCGGCGGGCTTCGCGACACAACAGAACGTCAACGTGGAAATCGCGGCCGATCTGCGCCGAATCAAACGCCCGCTGCTGATGGCGCTGAAGAAGTCCGCGGCGCTCGAACATCGCGGTCTGCCACACAATTTGATTTTGATCACGAGTGCGTTGCCGGGTGAAGGCAAAACCTTCGTTTCGCTTAACATTGCTGCCATATTAAGTCTCTTGAACAAAA
>JANLUG010000988.1:0-5913 GCA_031363335.1 Gammaproteobacteria bacterium | reverse complement strand
CGGCGATCTCGAACGACTTCAAAGCGCATCTGATGTACGGCCTCACCGCGCCGATGAGCCCCGAAAAATACCGGCGCGAAACGGCATGGGTCTACAGCCAGGGTGCACCAGCCGTTTTCAAAGGCGATCTGTACTACTACTCGGTCGATCACGACGTCACCGAAACCGCGAAGACGATCGACACGAAGCGCGTGTCGGTGGACATCCTCAACGGCGAATACGATTGGAGCGGCACTCCGGAACTCGGCCAGGCGCTGGCCGATCTGATTCCGGGCGCGCGCTATCAGACGATGGCGGGGCTTGGCCACTTTCCGATGAGCGAGAACCCGGAGCGGTTCCTGTCGGTCATCCGGCCGGTGCTCGAGCGGATCGCGAGAACATCGGCGTAACGCCGACTCACGACAGACGGTCAAGCAAAGCGACCGTGCGTATCGCAGTTGCGCCGAGTTCATCGAGGCGACCTGCGCTAGCGAGGTACTGCAGCGCATCCAACGACAGATGCAGTTCGTAGCAGGCGAGCCGAGCGGCCATATCGGGTCCGTAAATTCGATCCTGTGCCAGCGCAACAACGCGCGCTCGATCGATGGCAGGGTACCAGGGTGCAGCAAAACACAGCCACGCGACGTCGTAGAGCGGATCGCCCGCGAGCGCGTTGCCCCAATCGAATACCCCGCTGATGCGGTTGTCCGGCGATACCAGCAGATTGTTGAGCAGATCGTTGTGTACGACATGGCGCACGTTCGGACAGGCATCTGCCAATTGTGTAATGACTCCATGGCCCCGATCGAACACGGATTGCGCGTGGCGGTGTGCCGCCAAGCGTTGCCGCCAATGTTGCAGCCGGCTCTCGTCGCGGTTTTTGCACGATACGAGATAGTCCCGCCACGATTCGAACGGCGCATCGCACCGCTCGCCCTGCCACATTCCGAATCCGTTGCCGGGCAGTTCGATATCACGAACTGCCTGCAGCGTTCCGAACAGATTCGTAAGGACGGCGTCAACGCGGACGGGCGTAAGGCTGTCGAGGCTCTCACCGAAACAGCGCTGCGATATCGCAAAGACTCCGCCAAACGCGTCGCCGATCTCGACGAGTTGCGGGATCGGTAGCTCGGACGCCGCCCATTGCGCCGCGACGCGGTCCTTTACGTAGTCCTGCCTATAGGTTCCGAATCGGATGACCAGTTCGCGATCGTCCGACCGATAGCCATACGCGCTTGACCATCCGCCGCCGCGCAGTAGTTCGATACCCTCGACCTTCGGGAATCGTTCGCCGAGGAAACGAGCGACCTCGCTCAACTCGGGTGCGTCTCTCGTCATCAGTAATCCAGTCGGTACGATTCACCGTCGCGCACGATCCGCCCCGCGGTCGGCGCGGCGAAATGCGTGCCGATGATCAGCACCGGTCGGTCCGAGTAACGTTTGAGAAAGTGTTCGCGCGTCGACGCTGCGGCAAACGGATCGACGTCGGCGCTGCTCGACCAGCCGGGATGCGCGATCTGACACGGATGGTGAATCATGTCGCCGGTGATCACCGCTTCCTCGCCGCGCGACGTGATGTGCACGCTGACGTGACCCGGCGTATGGCCCGGCGTCGGCTCGAGGCGGATTTCGTCAGTGACCTGATGCGTTTCGCCAACCAGATCCGCCAAGCCGCGGTCGAAGATCGGCTGCACCGAGTCTTCGATCACCGGGCCGTATTCCTGCGGCTCGCGACTCCAGTGCCGCCACTCCCTCTCTGCAAACAGATAGCGCGCGTTCGGGAACGTCGGTTGCCAGCGACCGTCGACAAGTCGCGTGTTCCAGCCGACGTGATCGACGTGCATGTGCGTGCACAACACCGTATCGACGCGGTCCAACGTAAAGCCGCGCTCGACGAAGTCGTCGAGAAAATGTCCCTGCATGTGGTTCCAGCGAGGATACGTGCGCTGCTTGTCGTTGCCGATGCAGGTGTCGACCACGATGCACTGGTCGCGCGTTTCGAGCACCAGCGCGTGGATGCTCAGCACGATGCGATTCTGCTCATCGACGAAGGGCGATATCCAGTCGATCGCCTCGAGTTGTTCGGGCGTTGCCTGCGGCAGCAGGAACGGTCCGAGCGACGCCGTCGTCAGTTCCACGATCTGCGTGATTCGCACGTCACCGATCTGCCACGAGAGCATCGCGCGCGTCCTGTTCGAGTAAGGGCGCACAGCATTGCAAATACCCAGCCTCTGATCAAAGATCGCGATCCACTTCGCGCGACGAACAGGGGAATACGATGAAATACGGCGATGTAGAAGTCACCCGACAAGGCCACGTGGCGGTGGTCGAAATCCAGCGCGCGCCGAATAATTTCTTCGACACGCAGTTGATCAATTCGCTCGGCGATGCGTTCGACGCACTCGATGCGGACAACGAGTGCCGCGCGTCCGTGCTGTGCGCGCAAGGCAAACACTTCTGCGCCGGGGCGAACTTCGGCGATCGCACACAGCAGACCGAACGCGACAACCGCTCCTCGACCAGCGGCAATCCGTTGTACAGCGCCGCCGTGCGCCTGTTCGGCACGAAGAAGCCGATCATCGGCGCGATCAACGGCTCGGCCGTCGGCGGCGGCTTCGGACTATCGCTGTTGCCGGATTTCCGCGTCGCGAGCCCCGAAACGCGTTTCACCGCGAACTTCGTAAAACTCGGCTTCCACCCCGGTTTCGGTCTGACGTACACGCTACCGAAACTCATCGGTCAACAGCGCGCGAACCTGATGTTCTACACGGGCCGCCGCGTCGACGGCGAGACCGCCTACGCGTGGGGTCTTGCGGACGTGCTGACCGATCAGGAATCGCTGCGCGACGAAGCGATGAAACTCGCCGCCGAAATCGCGGAGAACGCGCCGCTTGCTGTGACGTCCGTACGGGCGACGATGCGCGCCGGTATCGCGGCGGCCGTCAAAGCCCAGACCGACCACGAATTCATCGAGCAATTCCGCCTGCAGCAGACCGAAGATCACAAGGAAGGTGTGCGTGCCGTGGCCGAGCGGCGGCCGGGCAACTTCAAAGGTAAGTAAGGACCCGGACTAAGCCGACAATATCGCCGCTATCGTTCGGCGCGAATTTTCGACAATCACCGGATTCGTGTGCAGGTAATACGGTAGCGCAATCACGGACATCGACAGCGCCCAACCGCGGCCGCGCGCCCAAGCTGCCTCGTTGGCGCGCAGCGCGTCCCTGAATACCCCTCTCGACTCAGGTGTCATGAAGTTCCACGCCACCATCAGATCACACGCGGGGTCGCCGACTGCAAGGCCACCGAAGTCGATCACCCCGGTTACGCGACCGTTCCGCACGACCAGGTTGCCCGGCGCCAGATCGCCGTGAATCCACGTCGGCGGACCCTCCCATTCGGGCGCACGTAGCGCGACGTCCCACGCGGCGCTCACCGCGGTGACGTCCACCTCACCGGTCAACGATGCGAGCGCGGCGCGCATGTAGCGATCGCGTTGCACCAGCGGAACGCCACGATAAAAGTTGTGCTGACCGGGCGCCGGGCCGCCGGCAGCATCGGTCCGCCGCAACGCAGCCAGAAATTCGGCGATTGCGAGCGCGGCGGCGCGCGGGTCTTCGATCCATGCGGTAGTCGCGTTCCCGCCATCGAGCCATCGGCACACGGACCACGGCCAGGGATAGCCGTCGGATGGCTGCCCCATCGCAACGGGCGTCGGAATCTCGAGCGGTAGCGGCGCCAACTTCGGCAACCAGCGATGCTCCATTTCCACCTGCGGCATCGCCGCTTTCCGTCGCGGCAGCCGCACGGCCAGTTCATCGCCGAGTCGGAACATCGCGTTGTCGGTTCCGGAGGAAGCCACGCCTTCGATGGAGAGCGAATGCCACTGCGGAAACTGCGCGGCGATCAATCGGCGTACGAGCGCTTCGTCGATCTCCAGCTCGTCGGCATGCATCTTGCCCATCGCAGCGCGAACCTTAGGACCGGCGGCGCTGCAATTCGACGCGTATCCGCGCGTGTTCGGTTTCGTCGAGTTTGAAGCGGATCATCATCACCGAACCGATGGCGTAGCAGACCAGCGGGAACAGGCTGTACAGCGACACCATTGCGACCTTCGCCGTCAGGGTCTGCTCCACATTCGGCACGAAGCCCGACGCCTGCAACACAAAACCGGTCAGCAGCAGCATCACGCCGGTCGCGCTTTTGGAAACGAAACTCCACACGGAGAAGTAGGAGCCTTCTTTGCGTTCACCGGTGAGGTATTCGTCGTAATCGATCACATCGCCTTGAATCGACGGACCGACGGTGCCGCCGCACCCGGCGGCGAGCCCGGCGAAAATCGCCGCGAGCACGATGACCCAGATGCGCGCCGATTCTTCGGCGATGAACGGCAACGCAAACATCACGCCGAACGAGACGCCAGTCAGCAGCATCGAGAAGATCCAGACGCGGATCTTGCCGAATCGCTTCGACAGCGGGATCCACATCGGCACCGAGAACGTCGACGGAATCATGTACGCCAGGATGATCGCGGGCGCGAGTCCGAGGTCGCCCACAACGTACTGCGCCACGTACAGCGTCAGCGCACCGATGGCCGCCGAACCGACGCTTTCGATGAACGTCACGATGATCAGCAGCCGTGCGTGCGGATTGCGCCAGACGTCGGTGAACGCTTTGTAGGGCAGGCCAATCGGTCGATTCTGGAATTCCGCGCGTTCGCGCAGCTTCCATACTGCGAACAGCACCATCCCGAGCATCAGGATCGACGCGAGCCAGGAGATGCCTTCCGCGGCGGCGCGTGTCGCTTCCGGCCCTTTGGCTTCGGCGTTGATGAAGATCTGCATGCTCGCCAGCGCAAGGATCGAACCGAGCGTAAACGCCGCATGACGCAGGCCGAACAGGCGGCTGCGTTCGTGATAGTTCGTCGTCAGCTCCGCGCCGAGCGACAGATGCGGTACCGCGAACAACGTGATTGCCGAGTAGAAGCCGATGACACCGACGGCCATCCACATTGCAAGACCGAACGTTCCCATCGTCGCCGGGGGCGAAAACAACATGACAAATGTCGCGCACGTCGGAATGACGCTGGCGAGCATCCATATACGGCGGCGTCCCATCGGATGTTTCGTACGATCGCTGAGATAGCCGACGATCGGATCGACCACCGCATCCCACACGCGCGACACGCTGAAGATCACGCCCATCACGGCCGGCGCGATCAGCAACACGTCCGTCGAGAACTTCATTACGTACAGCGACAACAACAGGAACATATAGCCCGCGCCGACGCCGGGCGCGCCGTACGCGAACACAGTGCTCCACGAGATGTGGTCGGACTGTTCGGCCGACAGCTCGACCGATTTCTGGACTGCCGACATTACGGTTCAGGCGTTACGGATCGTCATGCCGCCGTCGACGGGCAGTGCCACGCCGGTGATGAAGCTCGCCGCCGGCAGCACGAGGCTCAACGTGCCGTGCGCCACTTCTTCCGGGTCCGCATAGCGGCGCAGCGCAACGCGGCGACGCGCGAACTCCTGCTTTTTGTCTTCCGGAATGCCTTGCGTCATGCCGGTGCGGATGGGGCCGGGGCAGATGCAGTTCACAGTGATGCCCTCACCGCCGAGTTCCACTGCTAACGAACGCGTCAAGCCGATCACGGCGTGTTTCGCGGCCGTATACGGGCTACCGAATCGTGTCGCGCCCAGACCTTCGGTGGATGCGATGTTCACGATGCGTGCCGATTTCGATTTGCGCAGGTGCGGCAATGCCGCGCGAATCGTCCGCGTGTGCGCGGTGATCAGCACGTCGAGCGATTTCTGCCAGGCGGCTTCGTAATTCTCGCTATCGATCGCGATCGGTATAGAAATGCCGGCGTTGTTCACCAGGATGTCGATGCCGCCGAAGTGCGCGGCGATTTCCGCGGTGACGCGATCGATG
>JANLUG010000983.1:0-3972 GCA_031363335.1 Gammaproteobacteria bacterium | reverse complement strand
GTTCACGTCGACGACGTCGTGAAGGATCTCGTGCGCTGCGGCTACCTGAAGAGCGCCGATGTCGCCGAGAACTTCGGCAATCCGTCCCAGATCAACCCCGCCACCGACCCGGAGATCGTCGGCCCGACAGGGATCTTCAGCGACACCGATTTTGCCCAAGAGCGTGAGTTTCAGAAGACTGCATCCGTGATGAAGATGGTCATCAACGGTTTCGCGGGAGCGGGCACGATCGAGATGGGCGGATACGACTATCACGGCGGTAAGCGCGCCGAGGGCGAAGTCAAAGACTTTCGCGCCGGCGAATGCATGGGCGCGTGCCTGCAGTACGCCTTTCTCCGCAACAAGCCGTTGATGATGTACGTCTTCTCGGATGGTTCGCTTTCGAGCAACGGTGCGATCGATGCTTCGACGGACGGTCGAGGCAAGGGCGAGTGGACGAGCGACAACCAGCAGACGGCCGCAACGTGGTTCCTGGTGTTCAATCCGAACGGGCGCCCGCAGCTGCTTGGCGCGAACGCAACAGAACAGGCGCGCCATCAGCAGATCGGCTACATGCGCGCGGACGGTTCCGTCGAGACGGCATCTACCCCTGCCGCGAACAACGTGAATCTGCTGGCGTACACGGCCGTTCTCAACTACATGGCGCTGCACAACGAACAAGGCAACTTCTCGACGCTGTTCCCTGCCGCGGGATTGCCCGCGGGACTGCTCGATTCGCTGACGGCATTCCAGCCGATCGTTCAGGGCAAGATCACCTAGCGAACGACGGCGGCGCAGGAGGCGCCGCCGTGTGTCTTGGCGCGACGCCGACTGTAGTATCGCGGTAACTCTCGACCCGACCAGGATTGTCGGATGATGCCCGCAAGTTCCTCGACATTCGTAGATCTGCTGGCCTGCCCCCGATGCACAAAGCGTCTGGTGGCAGGTCCGCCGCTGCGTTGCGAGACCTGTCGCGTCGACTTTCCCGATCTCGACGGCGTGGCGTGCCTTTTTGCGGAACCGATGGCGGCGCTCTCCGAATGGCGCACGCGTTTGCACCGCCTGCTGCGGCAGTGGGAATCCGATGCCGCGCGTACAGCGCACGCGCTGAAGCAGAAGGACCTCAGTCCGCTCACGCGCCGGCGGCTCGAGAAACTCGTTAGCGCGCAGACCGCGCATCTCGGCGAACTCGCCCGACTGACGACACCGCTGAATGTCGGCGACGCGACGACCGCGATGGAGACGCATCTGGCGCTGCGTACACGATTACCGCCGACTCAGGGGCTGACAACGTATTACGCGAACCTGCACCGAGACTGGTGCTGGGGTGACGAAGAAAACGATGCATCGTTCGAGCTCGTTTCGAGCGCCTTGCCCTCGCCCGCCGGGTCCCGCGTGCTCGTACTCGGCGCCGGCGCCGGTCGGCTCGCCTACGACCTGCATACCCGGCTGGCGCCGCAGACCACCGTCGCGCTCGACGTCAATCCGTTGCTGCTGCTCGCGGCAAGACAAATGGCCGACGGCGCGCAGATCACGCTGCACGAGTTTCCGTTGGCCCCACGCGGCCTCGACGACGTAGCGATCGCACGCACGCTGGCCGCACCTGCGCCTGCCCCCGAGGGATTTCATTGTGTGCTTGCCGACGGACTGCGCGCGCCGTTCGGAAACGACGCATTTGATACCGTCGTGACGCCGTGGTTCGTGGATATCGTGGATGAAGATCTGGGCGTGCTCGCGAAGCGGATCAACCGGCTGCTGCGCCCGGGCGGGACCTGGGTGATCTTCGGCTCGCTGCGCTTCTCGCACGTCGATCCGGCACTGTGCTACAGCGTCGAAGAAGCGAGCGCGCAGATAGCCGACGCGGGCTTCGCAGCGCCGACCGTCGTCGAAGCCACGCTGCCGTACATGTGCTCGCCGGCAAGCCGACATGGACGCCGCGAGGAGGTGCTGACGATCTCGATGCAGAAGCTCAAACGCGTCGCGGCGCCGCCGCGCCATAACGCGCTGCCGGAATGGCTGGTGCAGGCGAATCATCCCGTTCCGCTGCTGGAATCGTTCAAGGTGCAGGCCGGCACCACGCAGATCTACGCTTTCATCATGTCGATGGTCGACGGCCGCCGCTCCCTGCGCGACATGGCTGCGCTGATGGAGGAGCGCCGCCTGATGCCGCGCAACGACGCGGAAGCCTCGCTGCGCAGCTTCTTCATCAAGATGTACGACGAGAGCCAGACCGCGTCGAACCTATAGGGCGATCGCGGTCGAACTCAAGCCGGGGCGCGCCTGTCTAAATTCCGGACTTTCGCGATGCCGAACGCACCATTCATGCAGCGTTCAGGATCGTTCAGTCAGAATGCCTGCGCATAAGTGGAGATACGACGATGAAACGGTTCATGCTTGCAGCGCTCACAGTCGCCCTGGTGGCCGGCAACCCGCAGGCCTATGCGGCTGATGGCTGGAAAGGCGGCCACGGCAATGGACACGGCTCATACAACGGCAACTCACGCGTGCCGTCGAACGGACAGGGTCACCACGATTACGGTTCGGGACCCGGCGGCTACAACCCGGGCCATGCGCCGGGCTACAAGACCGGTTACCACGGCCCCGGCTACAACACGGGTTACCACGGCCCTGGCTACCATCCGGGTTACTACCCGCCGGCGTATGGCCCGGGCTACGGCTATCACGGCGGCAATGGCTATCACGGCGGTAATGGATGGTACGGTCCGGCGCGCTACTACTACCCGCGTCCGTACTACGGCTACCGACCGGTCGGTTATCCGTACTATCCGCAGCACCACAACAACAATAACAACAACTCTGCGGCGTACCTGGTGGGCGGGCTCGTGGTCGGTTCGTTGCTGACGAACGCGTACCACCAGTCGCAGGCGAACGGTTACTACGCACAGCAACCGTCGAACCAGGTCGTGGTGGCACCGCAAGGTCGCCGCCTGCTTCGCGACCTGAACGGCAACTGCTACGAACGCACCACCGACGGCGCCGGCAACGAACTGCGCACCGAGTTGCCGCCGTCGCAGTGCAACTGGTAAGCCCGACCGGACCGCGCGAGGGTTGTCGCCCGCCGGAGCTTTGAGGTAAAAGACCCGCTCGTGCATTCCACAGGCGAGCGGACATGATCAGTCGAAGGACCCTTCTGAAACTATCGGGCGCCGCGCTGGCCACATGCGCGGCGCCTTTTCGCCTTTCGGCCGCGTCGATTGCTGACGCTACTGCAAAGGCGCTCGGCACATCGAACGTCATCTACATCACGCCGTTGAAACAAGACGGTGCCGAAAGCACGTGTCATGCCGAGGTGTGGTTCGTCTACGACAGCGGCGCCATCTACGTCGTTACCAGTTCGGAGGCCTGGCGCGCACGCGCAGTGGGTCTCGGGTTGAGCCAGGCGCGCATGTGGGTCGGTGAATTCGGCACGTGGAAAAAGGCCAAAGAAGCTTATCGAAAAGCGCCGCAGCTGAGCGCGAGCGGATCGCTGATCGACGATGCCGCAGCGCACGCCCAGGCGCTTGCCCTCTTCGGCAAAAAGTATTCGTCGGAGTGGTCCGACTGGGGGCCGAAATTCAAAAACGGTCTCGCCGACGGTTCGCGCGTCATGCTGCGTTACACGCCAACCGTCTGAGTCGCCGACATGCCGATCAACATCATTGGAATGATCGGCGTCGCACCGGTGGCGCAAGCCACCGTGCACGTTATCGGCGGGGGCATCGACCCGGAATTCCTCGCATCCTTCGCACGCGCGCACGAGAAATCCGGTTTCGACGCGGTGCTCGTCGGATACTCGGCGTCGTCCGCGGAAGGCTTTCAGGTCGCGCAGTTCTGTGCGCACCGAACGGAGCGTCTGAAGTTCCTCGTGGCGCACCGCCCCGGTTTCGTCGTACCGACGCTCGCAGCCCGCACCGCCGCGACGTTCGACAAACTCACTGGGGCGCGATAGAGGATGCACGTCATCACCGGCGGCGTGGACGCCGAACAACGCCG
>JANLUG010000928.1:0-1958 GCA_031363335.1 Gammaproteobacteria bacterium | reverse complement strand
CCGGGAAACGGCTCATCGAAATCGCCGGCAGCCAGCGCGATCTCAAGCGATACGGGCTGCAGATTGATCTCCGACATCGATCGAAGCGCGGCCACCCAAGACGTGAGACTGACGGCCAGCACCAATCGTCGGCGGCGCACGAGCGTGGCGATTTCGAAGAGACTGATCATCGAGACGCTGACCTCGGCTTTGGCCGCGCTTGCCCTTACAAGGCGCCGCGCTTTGACAGACAGGTTCCGAGGTTCAGCGAGCCACCAGATCAGCACGTGCGTATCCAGCACGATCATCGGTTCGCCTCCCACTCGAGTTCAGCGAACGTGGGTTCCAACGGTAGGTCGTATCGGACGACGCTACCTCGAAGTATCGAGCGGGCGACTTCAGCTGCATCTGGCTCTATTCCAGGCGGCGAGAGTTTCGCGATCACCTTGCCGCGCGAGGTCACGCGTATGTGTTGACCCGCCCGGACCTTCGCGAGATAGGCCGGCAGGTTCTGCCGCAGTTCCGTGACATTGACATCCGGCATGAGCGCGCACCTGTACACTTAGTCTGTACAGTATGCGCCCAGAGAGATGAAGCCTCATACGTCGACATCCTGGCGGATTGTGCGAATTCGCTAACACGCCTGTCAGACTGGACGATACTGCGTGTAACCGGAGGTGCTGACCATGGGACTTTATCGCCGCTACATTCTGCCAAAGTTGATCAACTCGGCCTGCGCGATGCCGCAGATGATGGCGTTACGCAAACGTTATGTGCCATTTGCGAAGGGCCGTGTTCTCGAGATGGGTATCGGTTCCGGGTTGAATCTCGAGTTCTACGGCGACGCGACGGACTCCGTCACCGGACTCGATCCCGCCACTGAACTGACCGAGATCGCGCACGAGCGTGCAATGAAGCTCGGCGCGGTAGTCGAGTTGCTGACGGTGTCGGGCGAGAACATACCGGCCGATTCCGAGAGCTTCGATTCGATCGTCTGCACGTGGACGCTGTGCACGATTCCGAACGTATATCGCGCACTCGACGAGATGCGCCGCGTGCTGAAGCCCGATGGCCGCCTGATCTTCATCGAGCACGGCAGCGCGCCGGATCCGTGGGTCGCCCGCGTGCAGCGCGGCCTCGAGCCGATGTGGAAACGCATCGGCGGCGGTTGTCATCTCACGCGCCGGCCGGATGCATTGCTCGATGCGAGCGGATTCGACATCGCGTCGCTGAAGCAGGGCTACGAACAAGGACCGCGCTTCGCCGCGTACATGTATCACGGTATCGCGACACCGCGCTGAACGCCGATCGATTGCGGTGATAGCATGCCGCAACGTCGCCGGAGACTAGTCATGCATACACGAATCATCGCTCCCTTCTTCCTCGGACCGCTCCTCGGACTCGCATTGCTGGCCGGCTGCGCCGGCACTGCACCTGCAAAACCCGAGTCGAAGATCGACCCGACGTCCAATATCCCTGCGTCGAAAACGTTCGGTTGGCAGCCGACCGGAAACAATCTCGTCAGCACCGACGTTACGCAGCGCAAATTCGACGAGAACATCCAGGAGTCGATCAACACGAATCTCGGTCGCAAGGGCTATGCCGTAGCCACCGCCGAGCCGGACCTGCTCGTGGCGTATGAAGTGACGCCGTACGAAAAGACCAAGTCGAGTCCGTTCAGCGTCGGCGTGGGCATGGGTAGTTGGGGCGGTAACGTCGGCGGCGGCGTAGGCGTTGGCACCGGCGGCGGCAGCAAAACCGTTCAGGAAACGCGGCTCACGATTCGCGTTGTCGATCGCAAGACCGACAAGGAAGTCTGGCTCGGCACCATGACCAGCTCGATCTCGCCCGGCGCGAGTTCGAACGACATCGCCGGCGTAGTTGCACAAACGCTGAACGACTTCCCCGCACGCCGACCCTGAGTTCGAACGCCGGACGACTTCGAAGAGGGGCGGTTAGACTTCGAAGGGGGTCGAGGG
>JANLUG010000909.1:0-7614 GCA_031363335.1 Gammaproteobacteria bacterium | reverse complement strand
CCGCGAACGGTGCCTCGGCCGCCACGGGCTGTGCAACAAGGAATACCCCGCCGCCGCGCAGTGTCCCGTGCACGTCCTCGACGATTTGCCGCGCGCGCCTCTCATGGAACCAGTGCAACGCGTTCACCCACGCGTCGATCGTCGGCTTGCGCGGGCTCGATGTGCGGCTTGCCAACGGCTTCGTTCGCGCGCGCTCGGCTCGAGCGATCGAGCGAGCGCATGACGCGATTGAAGCGGAGCAGCCTCGCGATCGCCTTCGGTGGACATCCCACGCACGTGCGGAATCTCGCAATCAACATGCGATGGCTGCAATCCAATTCGCTGGCGAGTGACCCGAGCGTGACGCGGCCGCCCGTGGCCACGAGCTCGCGCCAGACGACCGAGACGCCGCTCGACATCTGCGCATCGGCGATGCGCTGCGCGATCAGCGATTCCATCGCGGTAAACCGATCGGCCCAACTTCGCGCGAGCGCGATGCGACTCACGAGTGCACGCGCAAAGGGCCGAATCGATCTGTTCGATATCGATCGCCTCGTTTGCGATCAAGTGCATCGGCAGCCTCAGAAACAGGTGCGCGCCGATCGGCGTGAATCGAACGAGGATGAAGTGCCGCTCCTGAACCGTCTGCCATTGGCCGAGTTCGGATGTGTGTTCGCCGCTTACCATCGAGAGCTTCACGTCATCCGACGCAACCGAGCCAATGGTATCTCCCGCTCTGTACGCGCTTGGTAGTCCGCGAACATCTCATAGCGCTGCGTCAGCGTCGGCCAGATGCGCGCCCGCTCTTCCGGCGACAGCACTTCAGCAACGGCGGGATAGAAGTCGGCATCAACCCGCACATGAACCTGTGGTTGCGCGAGCAGATTCGAGAACCACAGCGGATGCGCAGCGGCGCCGCCCTTCGACCCGACGACAAATCGCTCTGCCTCGTGTTCCAGGTACAGCAAAGGATTGCGCCGAATATCGCCTGAGCGCCGGCCGGTCGTATACAGAAGCAGGATCGGCCGCGGACCTTCCCAACCATCGTCCTTACCCGCGGTCGCAATGTAACGGCGCGCGTGTTCAGCCGCGAACGGCACTGCGCTGTCGATCGCGTCGCGCTCGATCGGATCGAGATCGACATCAATCGGAAGATGGGCGCGCACCTTGAGTTTTGTTGTCCACGCCTTGGGCGGAGTGATATTCGTCGATGCCATTACGTCACGCTCCCATCACGGCCGCACTTACGGCCGTACTTCGTAGTACAGATTGCTCGGGTCTTCGAAGTCGTGCAGCGTGAACCGCGTGAAGCCGGCGGCGCGCACCATGCGCTCCGCCACGTCCGGATTGAAGCCGAGCGTGCCTAGGCCTGCGCCGCCCGGTTCGGAGAGCGCCGACGACATGCACGCCGACACCGAAAAACCGTAGAACATCGCGAGCATCGGATTGCGCATGTTCTTCTTGAAGTCCGCGTTGCTGCGAATGTCCTTGATCAGCCAGGTGCCGTCGGGCTTCAGCGCGCGGCGAATCGATTCGATCACGGACCCGGGCCGCGTCATGTCGTGCAGGCAGTCGAACGTGATCACGAAGTCGTAGGTCGGCACCGATGGTAACGCTTCGCCGCTGGCCGCGAACGTCTGCATGTTCGTCAACTTCATGTCGCGCGCCTTTGCCTGACAGTTGGCGATGGCGTGGCTGCTTGGGTCGTAGCCGTGAAATTCCGAATTCGGAAACGCGGCCGCCATGCTCGCCAGGGCGAGCCCGCTGCCGCAGCCGACGTCCGCCACTGTGCAACCGCGTTCGAGCTTCTGTTGCACGCCTTCCAGCGCGGGGACGATCTTCGGCACCAGCGCCTGCCGCACCCACGGCCCGAGCATGCGCTCGGTGCGGTGCGCCGCATTCGCACCGAGTTGCTCGTAGCTGAGCCCGATGCCGGTGCGGAACGCATCGCACAGCTTGTCGACGATCTCCGGCGCGGTGGGTGTCGCGAACGCACCTGCCGCGAACGCGAGGCTGCCGGTTTCATCGGCAAGCACGGCGGCGCCGACCGGCGTCAGTTCGAAGCGGTCGGGGTCGTGATAGTCGAGCAACCGCGCGGCTGCCTGCCCGCGCAGCCATTCGAACAGCCAACGTTCTTTCAGACCCGTGCGCGCGGCGAGTTCGGCCGCGGTCACCGGACCCGCGCCGTTCAGCGCGCGATACAACCCGAGGCGGTCGCCGAGGTGAATCATCAGCGAGACGATCTCGCCCTGTTTGTAGCTCCACACGTTGAACGAATAGCGTTTCAGCGCGTCGGGATCGATCAGCGGTTCAGTCACGGCGTGTCCCCTTCGATGGTCCGCGCGGTAGCGCAGACCAGGGATGCTAGCGCCGGGCACGGCGCGCGTAAAACGTGGAGAATCGCGCAGACCAGTAGGGATTCGAGCATGCCCATGAAGATCATCACAACTGCGTTGATGCTGTTGCTGTCGAGCCTCGCGGTTGCGTCTCCGAAGCTCTACGTCTTCGACTGCGGCGCCATCTATCTCGCCGACGTCACCATGTTCAACCTGCAGTCGAACGAAACGCCGGTGCGCGAACTCTTCGTGCCGTGCTACCTGATCGAGCACGGCAACGAGCGGCTGCTATGGGATACGGGCTTGCCGCTCAATGCGGCCGGTAAAGGTCGCATCGCGTTGGATGACGGCGGCGACTACGACGTGTTCGGCGACGGCAGCGTGAAGCTCGTCTACGCACCGGGTCATACCCCCGGACATCAGACGTTGCTGATCAACCTCCCCAAGACCGGACTCGTGATGCTGTCGGGCGATCTCTATCACTTCCGCGAAAGCCGCCCGCTCCGGCGCGTGCCGAAGTTCAACTACGATGCCGCGATGTCGCTGCAGTCGATCGACAAGGTCGAAGCGTTATTGAAGACGACGGGCGCGACGTTGTGGATCGAGCACGACAAGGCGTTTGCCGACACGCTTCAGAAGGCGCCGCAGTTCTACGAGTAACGTCCGTCAACGCCGCGAAGTCCGCGTATTTCGCCGCTTCGGTGCCGGCACCGATGCTCCGACGAGCGCTGCAACAACGACGCTCAATCGACGCCGCAGATCCTCGGGATCCGCGTCGTGCCGGCTCAGACTGTCGAGTTCGTGCCCGCGCATCATGTGCAGCAACGTCTTCGCCGCGTCGAAAGGTCGCGCGCCCCCGAGCGCCTCGAGCGCTCGCGCCAGTTCCGCAATCATCGCTGCGTCCCACTCGTGCAACGCATCCGCCACTTCGCTGTCGCGGGCGGCGAATAGTGTGAGTTCGTATTCCGCGAGCATCATCGCTTCGTCCTCGAACTCCCGCTTCGTCAGCTCCACGAGATAGTCCACGAGACTCTCGGCGGTCGAGATACGGAATCCTTTGAGCAGTTGCGTCTGCAACGCCCAGATCCGCGTGAGATAAAGGCGAAACGCCTCGCGCAGAAGCTGCTCACGGGATTCGAAGTAGTACGTCGTCGAACCGAGCGGCACGTCGGCTTCTGTCGCAACACGCCGATGCGTAATCGAATCGACGCCGTCTGTCGCGATCAGCCGCAGCGTCGCATCCAGAATCGTCGTGCGCCGGTCTTCGGCTGGCTCGCGCGGCGGCCGCTTGCCGACGCTCCTTCTCTTCATCTGTTCAAACGTCCATTAAATATTGTACGATCGTACACCACGTCGGAGCTTGAGCGAACGAAGATGACTGCAGAATTGACCCGCCTGCCTGCGCATGCGGGCATCGAACAGATCACCGAAATCATCGATCGCGATGGCGGCGTCATCGTGGAGCGGCTCCTGTCCGCCGAGCGTGTCGACGGCATGCTTGCCGAGCTCGGGCAGTACATCCGGCAAACGGTGCCGGTCGCGGACGATTTCTCCGGGCACCAGACAACGCGCACCGGTGGTCTCGTAGGTCGTTCGAGTGTCGTGCGCGAGCTTCTGATCGACCCGGTGATCCTGGGTACGGCAAACGCATTTCTGAAGCCTCATACCGACAAAGTTCAGCTCAACCTCACGCAGATCATCCGGTTGCTGCCCGGCCAAGGCGCGCAGGAACTGCATCGCGACCGCTTCATCTGGGGAAAGTATCTGCCGCGTGAAGTAGAGCCGCAGCTGAATACCATCTGGGCGCTCACCGAGTTCACGGCGGACAACGGCGCCACTCGTGTGGTGCCTGGCAGTCATCGCTGGGATTGGGAGCGTACCGCGCAGGATCGCGAGATTACTCAGGCCGTCATGCCGCGCGGGTCGGTGCTCTTCTATACCGGCAGCGTCATCCACAGCGGCGGTGAGAATCGCTCGAAGGCCGATCGCATCGCGCTGAACCTGACGTACGCGAACGCGTGGCTGCGACAGGAAGAGAACCAGTACATGTCGTGTCCGCCGGAGATCGCGAGCGAGTTCGCTCCCGAACTGCGCGCGTTGCTCGGCTACACGATGGCCAACTACGGTCTTGGCTACTACGCACCGCCGAAGTTCATGCCGGGCACGCCCGGCACGATGCCGCCCGAAATGGCGTTCACCGAAAACGGCTCGTTCGACCGGAATGTTGCGGACGTGCCCGCGCCGCGGACGTTCTGAGCACGCCGCGGTGTGTCAGATCCGACGCCGATACACCGTTCCGTCAACCGGATCAGTGAACTCTGTGCGCGCCTCGTTGCTGTTCAACGGCGTGCCCTTGTCCATGCGTCGAAACTCCGACGACCCCTGAACCCAGGTGCCGGGCTTGTCGAGCGACGATGAGTCGGTCTCCGTGATGACCTCCTGAACGGTCACGCCGCTGACATCGTTCGATGCACGGAAACGCTCGCCGTTGCGTGTGCGGGTCCTTTCAACGTTTGACATATCGCTCCGTGGCGCGCGGTGATGAGAAGGTCTGTTCAGCGCTTGAAGTACTCCACCATATACTCGATCACGTCGCGCTGCTCCAGATTCCCCAAATGACCGCCGGTCGGATAAATCTTCGCGCGCTCGCCGAATGTATCGATCAGGAATTGCGTCTCCCGGCGCTCGAGGATCACATCATCACGGTTGCTGACGACGCCGATCTTGCGCGCCGATTCGAGATAGGTCCGGATAGACGTCAAGCTCTGCAACTCCACAAACTGATGGCGCGTCAGCGCCGTCGTCGTCTTCGCCTTCTCGAAATACGGCCACATGAATTCGTGGAAGTAGTCCGTGAGCCCGACGCGTAGTGCAACTTCCATGTATTCGTCGAGGTTCGTGTTCTGCGTGAGGATTTCGTTCGTCGGCTTGATGAAACCGAAATTGGTCATCACATCCGATGTGAAGATCAGCGCCGACGACGCGAGCCGGAACGAGATGCCGATCAACGCGATCAGCTCTTCGTTCGCCGGCGGATCGTCGCGCACGGCGGTGTACACCAGTTCGGGCGTAAACGTCACGGTGGTCGAGTTGCGATACTTGGCGCCGACGCGTCCGACGATCTTGCGGAACACGGCGTCGAAGTTATCGACGCCGCCCGGGATGTTCTCGATGAAGCGGTCGAGCTTCGAGATCGAGTTGTAAATCTCCACCGACGGGTCGAGCAGCAACACCTTCTCGAAGTTGAACGCCTTGCGCTCCTCGTCGAGCATCGAGACGAACGCGGCGTTTGTGCCGCCGATGCTGTATCCGGTCAGATAGAACGACGTTACCTGCATCTGCGGTCCGATCTCGGCCCAGATCTTCTGCATCACGGTGTAGATGTCTTGTGCGTCGTGCCGCTGTTCGCCCGGCACCATCGTCGATGACGCCGCGATGATGAATGTCGGGTATGTCGGCGATGTGATGCCCACCACGTGAAAGCCTGCGGCATAGAACGCGTGCATCAGAAACTGCGTGAGTTCGCTGTCGTGCGCGGCGCCGGTGCCGGCGATCACGAAGATCAACGGCGCGGGTCGCTTCTGCATCGCGTACGAATAATCGAGGCGCGCGCCGTATCGCAGCACCTCCGGAATCTCGCGACCTTCGTACAGCGGCAGCCGGCGGACCTCGAGCGGGATGTGCTCGGGTACGGATGCCCTCAGTTCGTACGACGCGCCGACCACCGTCGCGAGGTACGGATTCGTCGCGGGATTGGCGTTCGGTTCAGCCGATGCGAACGCGGAACAGGCGAGCAGCGCTGCGGCGAAAAGACGAATCATCGAGTCGTGACGGCTCGCGGCTCAGCACCGAGCATATGAAAGGTGCGCCGATAATGTGCGGCCGTCCTGAGCGCCGGCAACGTGACATCGCCCAACGTCGGCTTTTCGCCGTCTCGAATCACGCGGTCGACCTTCACGGGATCAAAGTGCAACTCTGACACCGATCCGTAGTTGAAGTCTGTCGTCGCGCCGGATTTAACTAGATCGACCGTTCTACAGCGTCGTACTCGACCCGTTGGGCTATCGCCTGCTCGAAACCCACGCCCTCCCGGACGGTACTGGTTGGCTGGTATTTGGCAGCGGACGCTTACAATCGGCGTTCTTCGTCATCGCGAAGGGACGGCCCGATCGTTGCAGCGCCCTGCAGCAACCCGGGCGGCGAACTACGGTGATCCCGGTGTCCGCCGCGTTCCGTACTACTGCGGTTTTCTGCTCGATACCGACGGCAACAACATCGAGGCGGGTGTCTATCTCGACTCGCTGACGAGATGACAGAGGCGCTTGAGATATCTCGTTCTTCGGGATTGCGCCGACGGCTCGAACCCGATCAAATGGCGCATCACCACACGAACCAACCGTCTCATGTCTGCAACGTTCTCGATGCGCGATGCAGCGACGCTGCTGCTGGTACGCGATACACGCGACGGCCTCGAAGTGTTCATGGTCGAACGTCCCGGCGCCGCCGATTTCGGCGGCATGCACGTCTTTCCCGGCGGCAAAGTGGACGCGGCCGATTCGTCCTCAGAGTCGTGCTGTGTCGCCTTGAATGATTCGTTAGCGAGCGAACGTCTCGGCATCGTGCGCGGCGGCATCGCGTTCTGGACCGCGGTGATTCGCGAAGCGTTCGAGGAAGCGGGCGTGCTGCTCGGCTATCGCGGCGATCGTCTGGTCGATCTTTCAGATCCCGCGACACGCGATCGATTTGCCGATCATCGCGATTCGATACACAAGGGTACGCTGTCGATCGTCGACTTGTGCCAACGCGAAGAGTTGCGCCTCGCTACCGATCGCGTGCACTACTTCAGCCACTGGATCACGCCGCTCGGGCCACCGCGCCGCTACGACACGCGCTTCTTCCTCGCGCACATGCCGGAAAATCAGGAACCGGCGCATCACAAAGGCGAACTCGAAGACGGCTTGTGGGTACGCCCCTCCGATGCGCTGGCGCATCAAGAGGCGGGCAAGTGGGCGATGATCTTTCCGACGCTGACGACGCTACGTTCGCTCGCGCGGTACGGCAGCGTCGAATCGTTAGTAGCCGATGTGCTCGCGTGGCGACATCTGCCGGAAATCACGGCAGAGCGACATCGTCAGGGCATACAACACCTTGGGAACGGCGCTTAGGGAATCTCCGCACAACCTAGTTCGCTGAGGCGCGCTGCGTCAATTTTGGCGTCTTTTGCCTCAAGAGCGATATTTTTGTTCCCCGAGCGGGCTTTCTCTGTGTTCGCCGATCGGATCAGCGAACGGCACAGACA
>JANLUG010000881.1:0-1425 GCA_031363335.1 Gammaproteobacteria bacterium | reverse complement strand
GCCGGGTCCGTTGTCGGTGATGGCGACTCGCAGCGTGCCGCCGAACGCCTCGACGGCTATGTGCAGGATGACGCCGGTACCGCCGATGGTGACTGCATTGTCGACCAGATTCGTCAGTGCTCCGACCAGCGTCGCGAGGTCGCCGTCGATAAAATCCGTGTGCGCATACATCTCGTCCCACGTCACGTCGTGCCCGTCGAGCAACGACGACCATGCATCGCGCATCGCGGCAACCAGGTTGTTCACCGAAAACGTATGCCGCTCATTCAGCTCACCGCGCACGAATACCAGCGCATTACGAATCTGACTTTCGATGTCGCGCAGACTGCCGCGGACGCGCTCCAGCCGCTCGCGCACCTCGCTGCTGCTCTGCGTCATCAACAGGTGTTCCACCGACAGTCCCGCTACCGTCAGCGGGTTGCGGATCTGGTGCGCGAGCGCGGCCTGCGCCTCGACGATGATGAACATGGCGTCATTGGGGCGAGCCGCCATGGCTCTTGATTCGATGTTCGATTCAGCGGCAACCATCTGTCATATCCTTTTGACAAGAGCCTCAAGCCATCCGTTGGCAATCAAGCGACATCCGAACGCTGCAAGCCGTACTTGCGCATCTTTTCCACCAGCGTCGTGCGGCGGATGTGCAAACGATCGGCGGCGCGCGCCACCACGGAATCGGTATCGTCCAGCGCCTGACGGATCAAGCTGCGTTCGAGCCGATTCAGATAATCCTTCAGGTCTATTCCGTTCACCGGCAACGACGGCGGCCGGTCCGGATCGATCAGCGACTCGGTGCCGATGCGCTCTACGGACGAGTCGCCGTTCCGCGCCGCAGCGGCGCCCGCATGCGGCCTGATCTTCGAAGGTAGGTTCTCGATACCGACGACACTGCCGGGGTGCGCAATCGCCATCCGCTCGATCAGATTCGCTAACTCGCGGACATTACCCGGCCACGCGTAACTCTCGAACGCACCGAGTGCCGCTGCGTCGAAACGGATCGAGATGCCCTGCCGCGCTGCGACCTCAGCCGACAAGGTGGTGACCAGCGCGGCGATATCCGTCGCGCGTTCGCGCAAGGCCGGTAACGCGATAGGGAAAACATTCAGACGGTAGAACAGATCCTCGCGGAACTCGCCGACGCGGATCATCTCGTCGAGGTCGCGATGCGTCGCCGCCACGATGCGGACATTGCACTTGATCGTGGTGCTGCCGCCGACGCGCTCGAAGCAGCGTTCCTGCAGCACGCGCAGTAATTTCACCTGCATCGACATCGGCAGTTCGCCGATCTCGTCCAGGAACAGAGTGCCGCCGTTCGCCATCTCGAAACGACCTGGCTTGCTGTTCAGCGCACCGGTGAAGGCGCCTTTTTCGTGCCCGAACAGTTCGCTCTCAAGCAACTCCGACGGAATCGCGCCGCAATTGAGCGGC
>JANLUG010000879.1:0-4393 GCA_031363335.1 Gammaproteobacteria bacterium | reverse complement strand
CTTCCCGTTTGGCTTCCACCACATCGATGTGCGCCAGCAGCAGGATCGCCTTGGCTTTTTTATCGGTGCCGTGCAGCACGGCGACGAGATTGCTCTTCGTCGGGCGCTCCGGCGGCGCGATGAGATGGATGTCGGCATCGGGGATACCGGCGGACTTCAGCCGCGCGGCCATCGCCTCGACCGCGCCGATGCAGTTGTTCGCCGACAGCGTCGTATTCGTTTCGACGAGCTCTTTATAGATCGCCCGAAACTCCGTCTGCTCGGGCGTGAGCGCCGCAGCAGCGGCGGTAGCCCCGAACCCCATCAGCACCAATGCAGCCAGACTTCTGACGAGCGCGCGCATGTATCCCCCCGACGATTGCTTTGGCGCGAGCATAGACGCGGCGTTGTCGCGATGCCACGGTTCCGCGATAGAGTGCGTTGGGGACTTTTGTCGGAGGAGTGCATGCGGAATTTCTGGAGGTGGACGGTGTTCCTGCTTGCCGTCGGTGCGGTGGTTGCGTGCGAACCGCACGATCGCCGTGCCGGACAGTGGCTGCACGGCGAGGTTGTCAGCACGCCGGTGAGCGACTGGTCGTTCAGCAACAACATCGACGAGATTTTCGTCGAAACGGCGACGTGGTACCTCGTGCCGCACTCGGTGACGACCACCGTGGTGACCAGCGACGGCACGCTGTATGTACCGTCGCTGTACTACGAGGGCGGCGAGTATCCGAGCGAACGCTTCTGGAACAGGAACATCGCGCGCGACGCGGACGTGCGGCTGAAGATCGGCGACAAGATCTATCCGCGCACCGCGGCGCTGGTGACCGATCCCGACGAGCGCGTGCGCGTGCTCGCCGCGTTCGCGGCCAAATATGATCGTTGGCGCGAGCTGCTGAAAGACGGCGATCCGGTCAAGCCGAAGATCGTGTTGCTGAGAATGGATCCGAGAGCAGCTTGACGGCTCAGCGTTGCGCGGGCTGCCGTGCTTCCAGCACCAGCGTCTGCACGTCGCTGAGCACGGTATCGGCGTGCAGGAACGACACGCTGTAGATGTTGCGGATGCGCCGCTCCCGGTCGATCAGCATCACGCGCAGAATGTGTGAAATCACGCCAGATTCGTCGCGATAGACCGACTGGTCGTACGCATCGAGCACGCCTTTCAGCGCCGCATCCGACGACGCCGTAAGGAACGTCCAGTCGAACCCGGGCGCGCGCAGCCGCTTGCCGTATGCGGCCATCACGTCCGGTGTGTCGTGCCCCGGGTCGAACGACAGGCTCACGATACGCAGCTCGTCGCGCAGCGCCGGTTCGGTGAGCGCGCGGTCCTGCACACGCTTCAGCACGTAACTCGCGAGCGGGCAGCCGTTCGCGTCGCTGCACGTGGTGTAGATGAAGCTCAACAACACCACACGATCGCCGAGATAGTCGTACAGGCGCTTCGCCTTGCCTGCGTCATCGAGAACCGGTCCATCCGCAGCCGCCATCAGAGGCGGCAGCTGATAGGAACCGGGTACCGGTGGCGGGAACTCGAGTGCGAAGTAACCCGGCGCCAGAACGGTGGGCGCCGGGTGCTGATGTTCCGCAGCGTAGGAGCCGCTGCCTGCCGCCAGAACCGCGGCGGCAAGCGCGACGCGCCAGAGCACTAGTGTTGGGCCAGCTGACCCGGCGGTGCCTTTTGACCGTACAGCGAGTACGCACCGAATCGCATCTGGTGCGGCGCCCCCAGCTTTTCCTTCACGAAGTCGATGTTGAACTGCGGCTTGAGCGCCTTGCCGTCCCATGAGTAAAGCTTGAAGAACTGCAGATCGCCGCCGGTGGATGCGGTTTTGTCCCAGTTCGAGAGCAGCGACGACGAGAAGTACACGCGTTTGCCGTCCCAGCTTTCAGACACCATGTTCAGCTGTTCGCCGATCTTCTGTTCGAAGATCTGCTTCGGCGCGTTCGGATCGCGAATGTCGTACAGATGCACCATGCCGTCGTTCCACGTGTTGACCCACAGCAGATCGTCTTCGGCGGAAATCGAGATGTCGACCGGCAGCGGAATTTTGCTGGCGTCGCCGATGTCCGCAACGGCCTTCGCCTGCCATTGACCTGCGTCATCCAGGTAGATCAGCCAGATCTTCGAGGTCAACGCGGTGGCGGTGAAACAGTAGTTATGCTTCGCACCCCATGCGCAGCGCAGTTCGAGCGGCGCGCCGGGCACATCGAAGATTTTTTTCGGCTGCAGCGTGTGCAGATCCCAAACCACCACCGTGTTGCCGAAGTGCTTCATCGCCTCGGGATCGGCCATCATCTTGCCGAGGTTCATCATGTAGTTGTTCCAACCGGCGAACGACGACGTGACTAGCGCGTTGAGGCGCGGCAGCGCGCGCGCGTCGTAACCGTAACCGTCGGCGAATTTGCCGGTTTTCACTGCACCTTGCAGCGCGTCGTCGGTGGGCATCCACGTCGTCGAGATGTATTCGCCGTCGTTGGTGTATTGCACCATCGCGGTACGGCCGCCGTGATCCTTGTTGTTCGATAGCCCCGTCAGCAGCATCCGCCCGGGCAGCGCATAGCTGGTATGCGGCCCGACTACGCCGCCGCTCGTCTTGACGAAGTCGTCAATGGTGCGCACGAGCTCGGGCTTGGCGGGATCGGTGTGGATGTCGAAGATGAACATGCGGCTGGTATCGAGCGTGGTCGCCCAGAGGAAGCGGCGATCGTCGGTCAGCCCGGTGTGATGCGCTTCGTTGCGCCCACCGACCGACACCTGATGCACGACTTTGCCGTAGCTCTTCGACGCGGGGTTCACGTCCACCGTGACGAGCTTGTCCTGCTCGTCGCCGACGCCGACCATGCCGAGCGTCCAGACGTATACGAAGTCTTCCTGGCCGACGATCTTCGCCATATACGGCGACATGCAGGTTTCGTCGGCGCGGGCGGTGAGGCACAGCAGGCCGCCCAGACACAGCGCGGCAACGGTGGTTCTGTTCATGGTCTTCTCCCTTCTCCCTTCTTCCGAAACTGCATACTACTCAACATGAGTGGCAGGTCTACTGCGAGCTGGGTCTTCGTTGCGGTGTTCGCGATGGGCATCGACGCGGGCGCGGCACAACCGCCATTGGGACTGCCGGCACTTGCCGAAGCGCCGGCAGCACCGGCGCTGGTCGATCTCGGCCGCCGCCTGTTCTTCGACCGTCGGCTGTCGTTCAACGGCACGCTATCGTGCGGCATGTGTCACGTACCCGAGCAGGCGTTCACGCAGCGCGAACTCGCAACACCCGTCGGGTTCGGTGGTCTACCGGTGAAGCGCAACGCCCCGGCGCTGTACAACGTCGCGTACCGGCCACGGCTGTTTCACGACGGCCGCGAAGCCACGTTGGAATTGCAGATCTGGTCGCCACTGCTCGCCGCAAACGAGATGGCGAACCCGTCCATCGGCAGTGTGCTGGAGCGGATCGAGGCGCTTCCGGAATACGCGGCAGCATTTCAGGCCGCGTTCGCGCAACCTCCCAACGTCGCCAATGTGGGGCGCGCGCTGGCCGCATATGAGCGCACGCTCGTTTCCGCGAATTCGCCGTTTGATCGCTGGCACTTCGGCCACGAGTCCGCCGCTGTGAGTGCGGCGGCCGCGCGCGGCTTCGATGCATTTCGCGCACGCGGCTGCGACGCGTGCCACACGATCGCCGAGGACCACGCGCAGTTCACCGACGATCTCTACCACGACACCGGCATCGGCTACGCAGCCTCGATGCGCGGCGGACCGAAGCAGTTGCAGCTGGCGCCGGGCGAAGTCGTGGTGTTGACCACATCGGTGCAGGTTCCGGTCGCGAACGATCTCGGCCGCTACGAGGCAACGCTGCAACCGGGCGATCGGTGGCGTTATCGAACGCCGACGCTTCGCAACATCGCGCTGACCGCGCCGTACATGCACGACGGCAGCCTCGCGACGTTGGAAGCGGTCGTCGATCACTACGCTGCGGGCGGCGTTGCACATGAGGGATTGGATCCGCTGTTGCGCGCGTTCACGCCGACCGACCGCGAGCGCGCCGATCTGGTCGCCTTTCTGGAATCGCTGACGGGATCGAACGTCGAAGCGCTCGCGATCGATGCGCGCACGGCGCCGATCGGCGATCGTTGAGTGGTAGACACTCGCCGGGCTTCCCTGCGAACGCGACCTGGGTGACCATCGGCATCCCGAGCTTCTGCATAGGTAGTTCACGCTCATGGCGGCCATGTCGCTGTCCCGCATCCTCGCCCACTGGGCGCACCAACAACCCGATCGTGTGGCGGTCAGCCATGAAGGCCGCGAGGTTACGTTCGCCGAACTCGAGGCGCGGTCGAATCGACTCGCGCGCGCCTACGCGAAGCTCGGCGTAGTAGCCGACGACTTCGTCACCATCGCACTGCCGAACAGCATCGCGTT
>JANLUG010000876.1:0-3187 GCA_031363335.1 Gammaproteobacteria bacterium | reverse complement strand
ACTCCCCGACTATTCCGGACAACGCCAGCTCGCCCTGGATGACATCGGCCTCGCTCTTCCAGAGGACACCGGCCTTGTGCAGGTGTCCGTCGATATCGAGATCCACATCCGCCGGCTGAAAACACTGGTAGCGATGCACGTCGAACAGAACGTTTCGAAATTCCGGGAGCTGCCCGAAGCCGAGATATTCCCGGTGCGAACGGAACCCGTCGTGAATGACTACGGCAACGCGCTCCGGCGGACAGTGCGCGCGGATGGCGCCATAGGCGCGCCGGTAGTATTTCTTCAGGAAATCCGTCGGCACGTCCCAACGCGGCTCGTTCAACAGCTCGATGCTGCCCAGACAGGAACGAGTGCCGTAGCGCGCAGCGAGCCGACCCAGCACGTCGACCGAGTGATCCACGTACTCATCACGCGTGTGCCACTCGCAGACGCCTTCGATGCCGCCGTTGTCGAACGCGTTCTGACAACCGGGCGCCGCGTGCAGGTCGAGCATCACCTTCAATCCGAATTCAGCGGCCCAATCGATCGCGCGATCGAGCACCTCGATGCCACCTTCGACGAAGGGATGGCGCGCCGCCCCGTAGCTCGGGTGATACGGATAAGGCGGACCGAAAATCCAGTGTCCCAGGGGAATGCGTACCGCATTGATACCGACGCTCGCGAGCCACGCGAAGTCGTCGCGCCCGATGAAGCTCGACCAGTGCTCGCGCAACCGCGCCGCCGCATCGCGACCGAGTTCCGCGCACCACGTCGTTTCGTCGGTTGCCGAGGTTGCCCGAAACAGACTCGGCTTCATCCATTTCTCGAGCACCAGCCAACCACCGAGGTTGACGCCGCGCAAACGCGGCATGGCGGCCGCGATCACGTCGGATGTGCACCCACGCGACGCGCGCCGGCACGCACGATTTCGCGAATGACGGCAATTCCGTCGGACGTCTCCGGATGACGATCCAGTCTCGCTTCGAGTTCGCCCACGAAGCGCGCGTACTGCTCGCGGTCGACTCGATCCATGAGACCCGCCAACGTCACCGGCAGCTGCGGAGAGGTCCGGTACCACGGTGCCCGATCGGACTGGATGAGGCACTCCTCGATCATCGCCAGGGCAATCGTGATGTCGTTGTCGACGGCGAGCGAGCGCCACGGCTCCTGCTCGATAAATTCGGTGAGATGGCGCCGCGTCTCGGCGTCGAGCGGAGCAACGCCGTCGATCGCCACGCCGCCGGCCAGGTCGACGATGATGCAGAAGTCGACCATGTCCTCCTCAGCCAACGCGGCGAGCGCTTCACTCGCGCCGTCGGTCAGTCCGCCGCTCAACAGAAACGCGACTTCGGAGTGCACTTCGGCCGCGCGCTTTGCGAACTGATCCGCCAACGCGCGGTCCTCTACCGCCATGGCCTTCGATTCGCGCCACTTCAGAATTTCCAGATCCTCCATGACACCCCCGCCAGGCTCGTACGCTATACGCCGATCTTCGCCAGCGTATCGATGATCTCACGCAGGACCTTTTCTACGACGCCGTGGCTCGCGGCGAACTTCACTTCCATCGCTTCGGCCCGCCTCACCAGAACACCCAGCGGATTCGCACTCTGCCCAAGCGCCTTCTGAATGTCCGAGTCGAGCGCGCGCATCAGCGCCAGTGTTTCCGGATCGGCGTCGACCGTTTCGAGTTCCTGCCGCAATTGCATCAACAGCTTTCTGACCCGTTCGCTGCTCATAGATGCCCTCTGCAACTCAAATCCAGAATACCCGCGCCTCAGCGCGTCCACGTCGCCCGAAGCATCACGTCGTCGGGCGTGTATTGAAGGTCCACCTCGCCCTGATACGCGTGCCGGAGCGCTTCGGCGATACCGCGCGCGAGGTGTGCGTCCGTGAACGTGAGCAACCACATGTCGGTGCGCTTCTCGAAGTCCATCGTACGCTTCAGCGGATGCTCTTCGCGCTCGTGTTTCTCGAAGTTGTGGATCAGGTTCGTGACTTCCTCGGCGTGTGCACGCAGGAAGTCGCCGGCGTGCAGCGTCAGGTAGGCGGCGGGTACCTTGTCGCGGACGCGCTGACAGGCGGGACAGACATGCTCGATCGCCTTTTCCGGCGATTCGCGCCACGTCCAGCGGCCGCGCACGTGAGCCGCTTTGCAATCCGGACACACGGCGGAACCCGACACCTTGCGTTTTGCAAGGTAAGGGTCCGGATCGCGGTCGAAATCTCGTATGTATCGGCCGTGCTCGCCTCGCTTCGACTTGTCGGTGTGGCGCACCCCGCTCATGTCGGTTTCCTCTCGATCTGTTGGGGATCCATCATAGCGAAGAACGCCGCACGCGCCGTTACGTACTTGACCGTAGCACGCCGTGCGCGGCGCACGACTGCGGCAATCCCGTAATGAACTCGCGCGCGAGTGCAACGGACAATGGCCGCCCATGCACGGCAGTGCCCAGATGAAATCCCGAATCGACACCGAATTGACAAAGGTGCTCGTTGCCGCGGACTCGCAGGAGGCGCTGCTACGCGGCCTCGATAAAGCCGCGATCATCGAACACTACACCGGTGCGTCGGTCACAGCGCTGTTGGTGACATACGACCCGGTCGCAGACATTCTGCTCGACCGCTACAGCCCCGACGTCGCGCAGCGCACCGTCGACGATCTGCTTCGCAACGAGCGTCGGGCACTCGACACCGCCTTGGACCCATACCATTCCCGGATTGCGGAACTCGCAGTCGACGTGGTCTTTGCGCGCGATACCGCCTCCGCGATTGTGGAAGCAGCGAGCGATCGCTCGGCGGGATTGATCGTCAAACCGCTCACCCGCTCGGCGCATCTCGCCAATTTCCTGCACGCGCCGATCGACTGGCAGTTGATGCGCGAGGCGCCGTGTCCTGTTCTGTTCACGCGCACGAAACAATGGCAGAAGCCGGTTCGCGTGCTGGCGGCGCTCGATGTCATGGACAAGGCGCACGCCGCGCTGAACAAGCGAATTCTCGAGCAGGGATCTCTACTTGCCGCGATTCTCGGCGGCGAATTTCACGTGGCCACCGCATATCCGGCGCTCGCCCCGTACGTCGCCCAGTATCAAGTCGCGGAAGATTTTTCGTCGATCAAAGGGCAGTTGCGAGAGGAGCGCTTCAGCGCCTTGACGCGGCTGTTGGGAGATCTCGATGTTGCAGCCGCGGCGGTTCACGTCGAAGAAGG
>JANLUG010000858.1:0-2182 GCA_031363335.1 Gammaproteobacteria bacterium | reverse complement strand
CAACAGCGCATCGATCTCCGGCTTGCGGATCTCTTCGATGTTCACGTGCACCGGCACGCCCATCATTACGGCGAGTTCGCGGCGCAGCCGTTCGACGTCTTCACCCTTCTTGCCGATCACGATGCCAGGACGCGCGGTATGGATCGAGATGCGCGCGGTTTGCGCCGGGCGTTCGATCTCGATGCGGCTGACGGACGCTTGAGAAAGTCGTTCACGCAGGAATTCGCGGACGCGCAGATCGTTCAGCAGGTATTTCGAATACTGCTTCTTATCCGCGTACCAAACCGATGTATGGCTCTTGACGATGCCAAGTCGCATTCCCGTCGGATTAACTTTCTGACCCATGTCTGCTCCGCTATTGCCGCGCTTACGCGGCCGTGTCCGATACAGTGACGGTGATGTGGCAAGTGCGTTTCGAGATTCGATCCGCACGACCCTTCGCCCGCGGCATGATCCGCTTCATCGTCACGCCTTCATCGACGAATATCCGGTGTACGCGCAGCTCGTCGACATCCGCGCCTTCGTTGTTCTCCGCATTCGCAATCGCCGACTCGAGTACTTTCTTCACGAGTCCCGCGGCTTTCTGGTTCGCGAAATTCAGAATGTCGAGCGCCTGCGCGACCGGCTTACCACGCACCATGTCTGCCACGAGTCGCGCCTTCTGGGCGGCGATCCGCAGTCGTTTAGCAATTGCCTTGGCTTCCATGATCTCGCTCCTAAGCCTACCGCTTCACTTTCTTGTCGCCGGCGTGACCGCGGTAGGTGCGGGTCGGCGCAAACTCGCCCAGCTTGTGACCAACCATCTCTTCCGATACGTACACGGGAATGTGCTGACGCCCGTTGTGAACCGAAATCGTCAATCCGACCATGTCCGGCAGAATCATCGATCGGCGCGACCAAGTCTTGATCGCGCGCTTGTCGTTCGTCGCCACCGCCGTCTCGACTTTCTTCGCGAGGTGAAGGTCGACGAAGGGTCCTTTTCTCAACGATCTTGGCACTTAGCTTCTCCCGCCCATTGCCTATTTCTTGCCGCGACGGCGGACGATCATGCCGTCGGTGCGCTTGTTCGAGCGCGTCTTGTAACCTTTCGTCTTCGTGCCCCATGGCGACACCGGGTGACGACCCGCAGACGTTTTACCTTCGCCGCCACCGTGCGGGTGGTCGACCGGGTTCATCGCAACGCCGCGCACCGTCGGCCGAATACCGCGCCAGCGACGCGCACCGGCTTTGCCGTATGAACGCAGGCTGTGTTCGCTGTTGCCGACTTCGCCGAGCGTCGCCCGACATTCGATCAACACGCGGCGCATTTCGCCGGAGCGCAGACGCAAGGTCGCGTAAGCACCTTCGCGTGCAACCAACTGCGCTGAGCCGCCGGCGCTGCGCGCAATCTGCGCACCTTTGCCGGCTTTCAATTCGACGCAGTGAACGACGCTGCCGAGGGGCACGTTGCGCAACTGCATCGCGTTGCCGGCACGAATCGGCGCCGCCGAACCCGACATCAGCTCATCGCCCGCACTGACGCCGCGCGGCGCGACGATGTAGCGGCGCTCGCCGTCGCGGTATTTCAGCAACGCGATGTTCGCGGTGCGGTTCGGATCGTATTCGATGCGCTCGACGGTCGCCGGAATGCCGTCTTTGTCGCGCTTGAAGTCGATCAATCGATAGTGCTGCTTGTGACCGCCGCCCTGGTGACGCGTGGTAATGCGGCCGGCATTGTTGCGACCGCCTTTCTTGTTCTGGCTTTCGACCAACGGCCAATACGGCTCGCCTTTGTGCAGCTCCGGATTGACGATCTTGATGACGAAGCGTCGTCCGGGCGAAGTGGGCTTGGTTTTGACTACTGCCATCGCTATCCCCTTATTCCGACGCCGTCAGATCGATGGTCTGACCGGGCGCGAGCCGGACGTAGGCTTTCTTCCAGTTGTTCTTGCGCGACATACCGCTTTGCGTTTTCTTTTCCTTGCCGCGGACATTCAGTGTCGACACCTTCGCGACCGTGACGGAGAAGATCGACTCGACCGCTGCCTTGATCTGCGGCTTCGTCGCGTCGCGCGCCACTTTGAAGGCGTACTGGTTCGACGCGTCGGTCAGCGATGCGACCTTCTCGGAGAAATGCGGCGCGAGCAGGATCGTGTAATGACGTTCAGTGGTCATGCCAGCACCTCTTCGAAGCGTTTCAGTG
>JANLUG010000830.1:0-1933 GCA_031363335.1 Gammaproteobacteria bacterium | reverse complement strand
GCGGGAACCGCGCTTCGCGAACGAGGCCTACCTGTCGGCGCACCCCGAGGTCGGCTGCTCGCTGTATGACCATCATCGCGACGGTAGCGGCGTGCATTACTCGTCGCGGCTGCGGCCGATCCTCAACCTGAAGCCCAAAGGTATGCCGTGGGCGTTCACCGCGGACACGAACATCGTCGCGTGGTTGCACAACACCGGCCAATCGTTCGACGTGATCACCGACGAAGATCTGCATCGCGAAGGCGCTGCGGCATTGGCCGGATATACCGTCGTCATCACCGGCACGCATCCGGAATATCACTCCGGCCGGATGCTCGATGGCTTGCAAGACTGGCTCGAAACCGGCGGGCGGCTGATGTACATGGGCGGCAACGGATTCTACTGGCGCATTGCCTACTGTCCGGACAACCCCGCCATCATCGAGGTGCGCCGCGCCGAAGACGGCACGCGAGCGTGGATCGCGGAACCGGGTGAGTACTACCACGCATTCACCGGCGAATACGGCGGACTGTGGCGGCGCAACGGTCGGCCCCCGAACACGCTCGTTGGGATCGGCTTCGCCGCGCAGGGATTCGACGGCGGCACGCACTATCGACTTACACTCGCCGCAGCAGATCCGCGCGTTGCTTTTATCCTGGCAGGCGTCGCAGGCGACGTGATCGGCGACCACGGCACGCAGGGTGGCGGTGCGGCCGGCGAAGAAATCGATCGTTACGACGCGTCGCTCGGTTCACCGCCGCACGCGCTCGTCATCGCGAGTTCGGAAGACCACAGACCCGGCATGCTGCGCGTGAAGGAGGAGTTCTTCATGATGCGGCCGCTCGGCAACGATCCTGACGTGCGCGCCGACATGACGTTCTTCGAAACGCCGTCGGGCGGCGCTGTCTTCAGCACCGGCTCCATTTCATACGCCGGCGCGCTGTCGATGAACGGCTACGACAACGACATCGCGACGCTCACCGGTAACGTGTTGCGCCGCTTCATCGATCCGACGCCGTTCGAATTCCCCAACTCAGAGCCGAGTTGAGAGCCGGCCACAGCAACGCTTTAATCACGCTTCAACTTCACAGGCTGTACGCGCAATGAGCGAGACGAATACACCCCCGAAGACAACGTCCGCGCTCGATCTGTTGCCTGCCGAGGCGATCGCCGCCGTGCGCGCCGCGCCGCTGCTCCACAATCCCGTCGATCGCGTGGACCAGGTCGCCGCGATCGTTCCCGACAAGCGAATTGGCGGTACGATTCCGCCTGAGGGCAGCGATGGTCTTTTCACGCAATCGTGGTTTCCGATCTGCCTGGCAAGCGACGTCGCCAACGGTGCCGTAAAGGGCTACGACTTCCTCGACGGCCGCATCGTGGTATGGCGCGGCCGCGACGGCGTGGCACACGTAATGAGCGCCTTCTGCCCGCACATGGGCGCGAGCCTCGAAGCCGGCGCGGTAGTCGGCGATCACCGATACATTGCTGGTAAAGACCATCGAATTGCCGATGCTGATGCCGGTCGATCCGTGGGTGCAGTGCGCGAACACGCCCGACATTCAGCACATCAAAACGCTGCACCGCGTGAAATTCGATAGCGATCCATACGATCTCGTCAGATGGGATCGCTTCTCGATGCAATACGAGTTCGACGGATTTTTCGACTCCGGCGCGCGCGTCAAATGGCACGTCGGCATCTGGGGTACGTCGCTGTACTACCAGAGCGCCTATCTCGAAGGCCGTTGGTTCGGTTTCATGGTGCCGATGGGCATGCCGCGCCCGGGACAGTCGCGCAACTTCATGGTCATCGCCGCGCAGGCGACGCACGATCGTGCCGCCGATGAAGCGTTCATCGACCTGTGCATGCTCACCGAAATGGGCATCGTCGGCGAAGACACCCACGTGATGAGCACGATGCGCTTCCGGCCCGGCACGCTGACCCGCTCCGACCGCG
>JANLUG010000787.1:0-3126 GCA_031363335.1 Gammaproteobacteria bacterium | reverse complement strand
CAAGACGGTAGCGCTCGCATCGGCGGCTGCGTTGGGCACGTTACTGGCCGCGACGCTGCTCGACGGCGTCGCGATGGTGCGCTTCGATGTGATGCCGCTGATATTCGCGATGCTGCTCAGTGCGGTCGTTGGGGTTGCACTGTCTGCAGATCGCGAGGCCGTGCGCGCGCTGCTCGCCGGTATGCGGCTGAAGCGGCGTGAAGCGCTGATCTCGAGCGTGTTGTCGGCGAGTATCGACGGCATCATCGTTTTCGGGCGCGACGGCAAAGTGCAGGATGCGAACGATTCGAGTGCAAAACTACTGGGTCGTTCGATCGAAGGTATCGATGGCGAAGACGTCCGCTCGTTATTCCCCGGCATGCCGGATGTCGAAACGCTGGACCGGTCGTCGAACCTCAGCTCGCTCGCCGGTGGCTCGATCTTCGGCGATCACTTCGAACTGATGGTCGGTGCCGCAGAAGACTCGCAAGTTCCCATCGAGGTGTCGATCACGCGGGTCACGCTCGGTGAACGCGTCTGGTTCACGGCGATTCTGCGCGACATGACCGAGCGCAAGCAGCAACAGGCACTGCTGAAGCATCAGGCTACGCACGACGCGCTGACGGGGCTGCCGAACCGCGTGCTACTGAGCAGAGCACTCGACGCATTGAGCAGTTCGACATCGACGGCATTGTTCATGCTCGACCTCGACAAGTTCAAGGATGTGAACGACGCGCTCGGCCACGCCACGGGCGACGCTGTACTGACGATCCTCGGCCAACGCCTGCGCGGTGCGCTGTCGGAACAGAACCTCATTGCGCGCATCGGCGGCGACGAGTTCGCCGTGGTGATACACGACTACACCGACATCACCGACCTGCGCGCACTGGCAGACAACCTGCTCGAACGCGTGCGCGCGCCGATCAGAACCGGCGCCAACATGATCGAGGTAGGCGCCAGCATCGGCATCGCGTTGTGCCCGGAACACGGCGTGGACGGCGGCGCGCTACTGCAACGCGCGGACGTCGCGATGTATGTCGCCAAGAACAATCGCACGAACGTCGAGTTTTACAGCGCCGAAGCGGATCACAGTTCGATTCGCCATCTCAAGATAACCGGTGCGTTGAGGGGGGCAATCGCGAACGATGAACTCGAAATCTACTATCAACCGAAGGTGCGGTTGAGCGATTTGAAGTGTGTCGGCGTCGAGGCGCTCGCGCGCTGGAACCATGCCGAGCTCGGCAACGTGTCACCGGGCGAATTCGTGCCGCTCGCGGAAGAGTCGGATCTGATCGTGCCGCTGACGCGATGGTCGGTGTTGCGCGCGCTGAAAGATGGCGCCGCGTGGCGCGCAGCCGGGCTCGATCTCGATCTGGCGGTGAATCTGTCGGCGCGCCATTTGCGCGATCCGGCGTTTGCCGAAGAGTTGTTGCGGTCCATTCGTCTGCACGACACCGACCCGAGTCGGTTGGAACTCGAGATCACCGAAACCGCGTTGATGAGCGATCCGGAGAAGGCGATCGCGGTGATTCGTGTACTCACGCAAGCCGGTGTGCGGATTGCCATCGACGACTTCGGCACGGGCTTTTCGTCGCTCGCGTATCTGAAGCACCTGGATCTGAACACGCTCAAGATCGACCGCTGTTTCGTCAAAGACATCACGAACAACGCGAACGATCTGACGATCGTGCGCTCGACGCTGCGGATGGCGCATAGCCTCAATCTTTCGGTGGTGGCCGAAGGCATCGAGGAGCGCGCGCACTACGAAACGTTGCGTGAACTCGGCTGTGATATCGGCCAGGGCTACTGGATCGCGAAGCCGATGCCGGCCGACAAGCTGCCGGCGTGGTGCGACGCGTGGGATCGAGGCCGGCCGTTGCAACAGCAGCCGGCCAGGCAAGCCGCGGGCTGACGCGGCTACCCGCCTGCTGCCCGGGTTGCCTACAATGCGCGAGGTCCGACTCGGGCGCGCAGCATGCGTGTGCAATTCCATAAGACCGGGGATCGTCGCTACGGCATCGTGATCCTTCGCGATGACCTCGAACCGCTGCGCATGCGCGTCGCGCCCGGTAACGACCCGCTCATGCCGCACGACCTGCAGCACTTCATCGTCGAGCAGGAGCTGGGGATTCGGCTCGGCATCTTCGGTCAGGTGGCGGCAGGCGGTACGGCACGGACTTTTTACGGTGATACACATGACCGTTCGTTGAAACGACGCGGCAAAAAACTCTCACGCAACGGCCGCGACGATTCGGCTCGGTCGGAGCGCGCCATCCATGTCTGTGTGTTCAACTGGCTGTCGGCATCCGCGGATCCCGCGCTGCGCCGCCGTGCGCTGGAGTTGAAAGACACCGCACAGAGCACGCTGGCGCTGATGGATGCGGGCGAACGCAAACTGTTCGATGCGAGGGCAGTGGCGCGCATCAATGTTCGAATGGAAACGCTCAGTCGGCAGTGGGCGGCAACCGAAGTCGGCGATCATCTGGAGTTGAATTGGTAAACGTTGTTGAACGCTCCGCCATCCGCGCAATCGTGCTGACGCCGGAGCACAAGGTTCTGCTGATGCGCATTCGCGCGCCGGAGGGCGGCGACGGGTTCTGGATCACGCCGGGCGGCGGACTCGAATCGGGCGAGACGCAAGAGGCGGGGCTGCGGCGCGAGTTGATGGAGGAACTCGGCCTGGAGCGGTTCGCGATCGGGCCGCTCGTGTGGCGGCGCCAGCATACGTTCAACTGGGGCGGTCGGCGGATCTGCCAACGCGAGCAATACCACGTCGTGCGCGTTGCCGAATTCGAACCCCGCATGTCGGACGAAGTAGAAGCGCGGGTGCTGGATCAGTTCCGCTGGTGGCATCTGGACGAACTCGCGCAGGCGCAGGAAGCGCTGACGCCGAAGTCGCTCGCGGAGATCGTCACGCGGTATCTCGCGCACGGTGCACCGGCGGATGTATCGAGTGTGGAAGTGCTCGTCGATTGACGGTGCCGATCGTCACGTCGATTCGCGATATCGCCTTGCGTTTCGAGACACACCCGAGCCTGTTCTCGCCGCGAAAAGTCGACGCGGGTACGCTCGCCATGTTATCGCTGGTGCGATTCTCGCCAGATGATAAGGTGCTCGATCTCGGTTGTGGCTACGGCGTTGTCGGCG
>JANLUG010000770.1:0-2203 GCA_031363335.1 Gammaproteobacteria bacterium | reverse complement strand
AATCCGGCGACGGTCTCGCTCAGGTACCTTTCGAGCCGCGCTTCGTCGAAGCGGTGTGCATCCTTGACGTCGATGGTATCGCCCGAGGCGCCGCTTGCCGGTTGCGCCATGCTGACGACCCTACCGTGCCGCGGCGGCGGGCGGCGCGGAAACCATCATCACCGGTGTGTAGGTATCCTTACCTGAGCGCAACGCCGTGCCTGGACGCGCATTGGTGTGTTCGCCGTCGCGAATGATCTGCACGCCGTTGACGAATACGTGATCGATGCCGTACGCATCGGCATAGATGCGCGGCTCGTTGCACGGCAGGTCGGGGCGCATGTGTACCGGTCCTGAGCCGACCGTCTTCGGATCGAATACCACGACGTCGGCGTGCCAACCGGTGCGCAGCAGACCGCGCTCGCGCAGGCCGAACAGTTCCGCCGGCACTTGCGTCAGCTGATGAATCGCCTGTTCGAGCCCGATGGCCTTGAATTCGCGCACGCCGTTGCCGAGCACCTGCGTCGAGAAGGCGAACGTATCGATCATGTCCAGGTGCGCGCCGGCATCGGATGCGCCAATCACGGTACGTTCGTCGAGCCACAGCTGGCCGCGAACTTTCCACAATGCGGTGTCGCCGCCGACAGCGGGCGGCATGAACATGGTGCGCAGGCCTTCTGAGATCGCGAGATCGAGCATCGTGTCGAACGGCGATTTGTTGAGGTCTGCGGCGATGTCGCCGATCGTACGCCCCTCGAGGCGTTTGTTGTCCGGATTGAACGTCGCGTGCACGGTCAGGTTCGCCCAATCGGCGAGGCCGCGCAGCGGACCGGCCGAGCGAGCCTTTTCGTCGAGTTCGCGACGATGATTGCGATTTTCGAGATATGCGATGCGATCGTCGATCGACATCCGGAAGAGGCCGTCCCAACCATTCAGCGCATCGAATACGAAGCCGGCGAACAGATTGATGCGCAGCGTGATCGGCTGCGGAATCGTCAACGCGCGTACGTCGCCGCCGTTACTGCGTGCGAGGTCTGAAGCGGACAACTGGTTCTCCATCGTCTCCGGGTCGCCTGCGTTCAGCGCGTTCCAGTTCAAAGGTCGTTGCGCCGCGGTCGACAGGTCCGACATCAGCTGTTTGATCTCCTGCGAGAAGCGGCCGACCGCGGGCAGGAATTCGAGTGACGTGCCTTCGTAGTCGCGGCAAACGCGCGCGAGTTCGATCAGTTCATCGCGGCTGGCGTGGCGGGACGGTACCGGGTTGCCGTCGGCGTCGTTGTGCGTCGGCGATATCGTCGATGAAAAGCCCATGGCGCCTTGCGCGAGCGATTGCCCGAGCAGCGCTTTCATACGATCCAGCTCAGCCGGCGTCGCTTTCTCGCCGACCGCGCGCGTGCCCATCACCACGCGGCGGATGGCGCTATGCCCCGCCATGAAGCCGGCATTCACGCCGAGTTTGCCGTCGAGCTTGCCGAGGTACTCGCCGAACGTCTCCCAATCCCACGGCACCCCCTCTGCGAGGCTGTTGGCCGGCATGCCTTCGACGCGCGACAGCATGTTCAGCAGATACGGAGCGGCTTCCTTCGACAGCGGCGCGATGCTGAATCCGCAATGCCCGCCGAAGATCGTCGTGACACCGTGATAACACGACGGGCTCAACGTGCCGTCCCAGAACACCTGCGCGTCGTAGTGCGTGTGCACGTCGACGAAGCCGGGCGATACGACTCGCCCCGTCGCGTCGATCGTCTCCTTGGCCGCTTCGGTGATGTGGCCGATCGCGGCGATGCGACCGTCTTTGATGCCGATGTCGCCGGTGAAACCGGGGCTGCCGGACCCGTCGACGATCTGGCCGTTGCGGATGATGAGATCGAGCATGATGTTCCCCCGGGGTCTGATTCGGTCTGAGATGCGGTTCGGCAACGCTGAACGGCGCGCGGAGCGTTGTCAACGCGGTTACAGGTCCAACAACGGGCCTACTGCAATTCCGGTGATCGGCGTCAGCGACGCGGCCTGAGCCCGCATTTTTTCACGGGACGCCACGTCGAGCTTCACAGACGAGAGTACGGTCTGATAGCGCGGATCCTGTTTCACCTGCTCTGAGAACAACACGCTGAAGATCGGAAGGCGCAGGCAAGGCCAGTGCCGCTCGAATCCCATGGCTTCGATTGCTTGAATCAGATGTCTGATGCCGCGCTCGATATCACCGGCCGCGAGCAGCGCATAG
>JANLUG010000748.1:0-1728 GCA_031363335.1 Gammaproteobacteria bacterium | reverse complement strand
CACCACCGGCGCGATCATTCCGTTCATGCCGACGCTTTGGCTGTTCTCGACGAACTACTTCTACCTGCTCGGCGTGCAGTGTCTGAGCGGGCTGATCTGGGCCGGCTTCAGCTTGAGCGCATCCAACTTCGTCTTCGATCTGACGCCGCCTGCGCGGCGCGCAACACTGATGGCCGCGCATAACGTGCTTGCGGCGCTCGCCGCATTCATCGGTGCGGTGATCGGCGGCTTCCTCGGCACGCATCTCCCCAACGAGATCACTCTGTTCGGCAACACGTTTACCTGGCTCAGCGCGCTGTACGGTGTCTTCCTGCTCTCGGGCTTGATGCGGCTGGCCGTCGCCATCGGCTTCCTGCCGCGACTGCGCGAAGTGCGCAACGTCCGACCGATGTCGATGACCGGATTGATCTTCCGCGTCACCCGCTTCGCACCGGTGTCGGGACTGATCTTCGAAATCGTCGGCACGCTGCGGCGGCGGAAGAACGACGACGACTGACGCTTCGGGGTTGACCGTCGCCGAGGCGATGGCCGGTCGGCGTTATCCGACCAGCGAGCCCAGCCGGTGATGCAGGATCAGGTCGACGCGAGCCGCGCGATGCGGCCGACGTCGCCGGCGGTGCGCCAGAGACGATACGTCGCGGCCACTGCCACGAATGCGAGGCCCGCCGTCATGCCGGTCCAGAACCCGTAGATGCCGAGCGGCTTCCACGACAACCAGCCGAAGCCGAGCCAGCACGCGATCGGCACGGCGACGATCCAGTAGCCGAACAGCGCGATCCACATCGGCACTTGCGTGTCTTTGTAGCCGCGCAGCGCGCCGATCGCGACCACCTGCGTGTCGTCGGCCAGCTGATACGCCGCCACGAATATCACCACCGTCGCCGCAAGTGCGGTGACCTGCGGATCATTGCTGAACAGCGATACCACGAAGAATCGTCCGAGCAGCAGAACAACCCCCACAACTACCGCGAACAGCGCCGCCGTTCGCAACGCAACCAGCGCCGACAGCCGCGCCCGATCGAAATCGTTGGCGCCCACGTTGAAGCCGACCCGGATCGTCGTCGCCATGCCGAGCGCCAGCGGCACCATGAACGTCATGCCGTTCAGGTTGCCGACGATCTGGTGCGACGCGAGCGTCTCCGGCCCGAACCGGCCGATCAGCAATCCCATCAACGAAAACGCGAATACCTCGGCAAAGCCGGTCGCGCCGATCGGCAGACCGATGACGAGGAAGCGTTGCAACACCGACCAATTCGGCCACGAGAACTTCGCAAACAACCCGGTCACGCGTACGAACGGCAGGCGCGTGACCAGCAGCATGCCGAACAGCTCCGCCCACCACAGGATCGCGGACGCCCAGCCGCAGCCGACACCACCGAGCGCCGGCACCCCCCAATGGCCGTACATGAACACGTAGTTCAGCGGCAGTTTCAGGATCAGCGCCGCGAGCGCCATGTACATCGCCGGCTTCGTATGTCCCATGCCTTCGCACAGGTAGCGGATCAGGAAGTAGCCGAGCAGCGGAAACGCGCCCCAGGACGTTGCGTACATGTAGCCGATGGCGATCTGCTTGGTCTGCGCATCGATGCCGAGTTCTTCGTACACGAAGCCGACGTTTCGCCAGAACATCATCAGCAGCAGCGATGCGCTCGCCACGATCCAGACACCCTGCCGCACGATCTCACCGACTTCCCCGACGCGTCCCGCACCGCGCAACTGCGCGATGAT
>JANLUG010000734.1:0-3836 GCA_031363335.1 Gammaproteobacteria bacterium | reverse complement strand
CATCGATGTCGTCGAGGGCACGGGTAAACTGACCGCCAAGGAATTCGATCAGGCGGTATACGACGTCGTCAACTTCCTCTACTACGTGGCCGAGCCCGCGCGAATCGAACGAGAGCGTTTGGGCATCTACGTTTTGTTGTTCCTGGTGGTGCTCTATGTGTTCACGGCATTGTTGGGCCGCGAGTACAACAAGGAAGTCCACTGACTGTTCGATCGGTCCGCTGCGGAAGCGCGCGGATTCTCGCTATTACGGAACGACCGTTCACAGAGCCGTTCCAACAACCTGCTAATGAGGCGCCGCAATGAGCGTTGTGACCAGACGATCTTCGATGACTTTCTTTTCCGATCCGCGCGACCACTACAGTCATCGCGTGCGGATGGTTCTGGCGGAGAAGGGCGTTACCGTCGACATCGTCGATGTCGATCCCGACAACAAGCCGGAAGATCTCGCCGAGATTAATCCGTACAACAGCGTGCCAACCTTGCTGGATCGCGATTTGGTGCTCTACGAGTCCGCCGTGATCATGGAGTATCTCGACGAGCGCTTTCCGCATCCGCCGCTGCTGCCGGTTTATCCGGTCGCGCGCGCGCAGAGCAGGCTGTTGATTCACCGCATCGAGAAAGACTGGAGTCATCGCGTCGACTTGTTAATGGTAGGGAAGGGTCGCGAGACCGTGCTGACGCGCGCACGTACTGAGTTGCGTGAAAGCATCATCAGCGTTGCCCCCGTGTTTGCCGAGAAACCGTTCTTCATGAGCGACGAGTTCACGCTGGTCGACTGCTGCGTCACGCCAATCCTGTGGCGATTGAAGCCGCTCGATATCAAGCTGCCGGAGCGTTCGACGAAGGCGATGCAGAAATACATGCAGTCGATGTTCGAACGGCCGTCATTCCGCGAAAGCCTGACGGAGGCCGAACTGGAGATGCGCGAGTGACCTCGCATCGGCCGTATCTGTTACGGGCGATGCATGAGTGGATTCTCGACAACGATTTGACTCCGTACGTGATCGTAAATACCACCGGCGCGGACATCGATGTTCCGCCGGGGCACGCCGAGAACGGTCGCATCGTGTTGAATGTCTCGCCGACTGCGATCCGCAACCTGAGCATGACGAACGAGCGGCTCGAGTTCGATGGTCGATTCGGCGGCCGCGCATTTCATGTCAGCGCACCGATCGGCGCTGTGCTGGCGGTTTACGCGAAGGAAACGGGTCAGGGGATGGCGTTCGAGACGGAGCCTTCTGGCGCGGGCGCCGAACCGGCACCTCCCGAGCCGACGCCGGGTGGCCATCTGCGCGTCATCAAGTGAGATCGAACGGCGTCGTCAGTCGGTGTATTCGAATACCTTGACGATCTTCGTAACGCCATCGACGGTTTGCGTGACCTCGACAGCAAACTCCGCCTGCTCTCTCGGAACGATGCCCATCAGATAGACGACACCATTTTCGGTGGTCACGCTGATGCGTTCCGAGTCGATGGCACCGTGAGCCACCAGCTTCGTCTTCACCTTGGTCGTCAGCCAGGAGTCATTGCTGCGCGCAACCATTGAGATGGGTCCACTGACGACTAACTCATTGTGGACACTACGAACCGCCGCGAAGGTATTCGCGATCTCGCCGGCTTTCGACTTCAACTCCTCGGTTCCGACTTCGCCGACGAGCAGCACCAGTCCGTTGAAACTGACGATGACGAGATGCGCGGATTCAAACCCCGGATCGGATGCCTTGATCTCCTTTTCCGCATCGTACTCGAGCATCTGGTCCTTCCAGACCTTCGGCGGGCTTCGGGAACCCGGATCTTCGATACCGGTAGTGGCGCAGCCGCACAGCGCGAACGCGATGACGGCGACTGAGAGACTCGAACGTACGATGTGGTTCAAAGCGTAAATGCGTTTCGCATCCATTCAAAGCGCAGGCGGTAGTGTGTCCCGGTAACGGACACGACGTCAAACCGGCACGGTATGTCGTCGCTGCGTCGGTAGCGAAGATAATGTCGAGCTGCGCGGATGAGGCGTTCTTGTTTGCGACGATCGACGGTATCGGCGCCGTCTCCGAAATCGGTTCTGCTGCGATATCGCACTTCGACGAACACCAGTTCGTCGCCGTCGATCATCACCAGGTCGAGCTCGCCGGCACGGATGCGGTAGTTTCGTTCGATCGCGCGCAAACCGCGGCGCACGAGATAGGTTTCTGCCGCCCGTTCGGCGCGTCGGCCCAACTCGGCCGCCGTCGGGTCAGGGCGCCACGGTAGGCATGGCCACGAGCGCGCCACGTTGCACGATTGCCCAAGCAGGTTCGCGAGCCACAACGCCGCCGCCGACCTGCAACTGTCCAGTCTCCCCGAGCAGCCGGCCAGGGGAGTTCGGAATCAGCAGATCGGCACGAACGCTTAAACGAAAAGCGTCTACGCCAAGTGCATAAAGGGGCGATAGGGAAGTGTGTGAGCTCGTGAATGCCGCTTCCACTTCGCCGCGAATTGCGCTCGGGTACACCTGCCAAGGCAGTTCGGTTATGCGCATGCCGTTGAGGTCGCCCAGTTCGCCGGGAGAGGTGCTGCTGGTTGCCTGCGAAGTGGCATAGATCGGCACATCCGCGGCGAAATGAAATGCCATGGCCGAGTTTAGCGCTCTGGCCTGTGCAGGATCGGTCAACGCAACGAGCGCATCGAGGTCCGAACGTCGCCGCGCGGTGAATTCCGGCTTCGTTCCGAGCGTCTTCGACAGCGTATCCATCCGTTCCGTGCTTGCGCCAACGAGCAGCGCGTTACCGACGACTTCCGTCACCGCGCGCGCGTCCTGGATCGTACCGACCGTGACTACGGTTCCACCGAGTGTGGCGAACTGGGCGCGAAAAGACTCCGCAGCACGGTTCGACCAGTCGAGGTCGGACTGTACGATCGCGACGCGGGGGAATCCGTCTTCGTAGACGCGTCGTGCGATTGCATGCGCTTCGTCTTCGATCGCCAGTCCGAACTGGAACAGTCCCGCGCCGGCCGCGATGCCCGATGGTAGATAGTTGAGCGCGAGTACGGGTACGCGCCGATATGGCAGTAGGTTGATGTCTACAACACTCTGCTTGTCGAGAGGTCCGATGATTAGCTGTGCGCCGTCGCTGCCCGCTTGTTCATACAGACTACCGATCGAGACGCCATTGGTGTCGTATACACGAACCCGCCCTTTGGACGCCGCGTGATAGAAGGCGGCGATGAATCCATCGCGAATCGCCTGGCCGGCGTTTGCCAGCGGACCTGAGAGCGGTAGCAGAAGGGCAATCTGCGACGGCGCAGCAACACCGCTTTCGATCATTGTCAGCGCGTTCGGCGGCCAACGCGATGCGGGATGATCCCGGTGACCGCGCCGCCAGTCGGTGATCGCGATTCGTTCCGCGTCGAGATCGAAACTGCGTTGCAGCGCGTCCGCCAGCTGCCACCATGCGGTTGCGTTTGCGTTCTGGGCCTGAGCTGCCAATGCGCTGATGCGATAGGCATGCGTGCGATTCACGTCGGCCCAGGTCCGTTCGACGATGAGGGTGAACTGCGCGTCTTCGCCGCCGCGTGCGGAGTATGTGTAGCTCATCAAGCTGACCGCGGCGTCCTCAAAGCGCTGCTCGGCTTCAGCGAGATCAGCGGCTGTCACGGCGAGCGTGTTTCGCCCCGCCGCATCGGTGGGAATGGCAAGCGACAGGGCTTGATTCGCCGCTCGATGGTCGCGCGCGTCGATCGCGAGCAGTGTGCGCGCGTTGTAGTAGGCGAATTGATTGGCCGCATCGAGGCGGGTCGGATCAATACCGTCGAGCGCTGCGCTTGCCTGGCGCGGGTCGCCCGCGGCGCGAAATGCC
>JANLUG010000699.1:0-2394 GCA_031363335.1 Gammaproteobacteria bacterium | reverse complement strand
TATGTCGCAACAAGGAATGTGCTTTGTATTGCGTGACCACACCGATGCGTCGCACGCCTGAATTCAAGCAGTTTGATAACACGAAATCGATGATGCGGAATTTGCCGCCGAATGGAACCGCCGGCTTGGCGCGCCAATCGGTGAGTTGCTTCAAGCGCGAGCCACGCCCACCGGCAAGAATCAGGGCGAGCGCATCGCGGGTTAAGCGATTAGACGCACGTTGTGTGGGTTCAAGAGCTGCCATAGCGCCAATAGTCCGTATCGTGTTGTAGTGGTCAAGCCGCCCTATACAACATAGCAGACCTGCGGAGCATTCGATGGATCGAGATGCATTGAATCGCGGTTTGTATGTCTAGCGACTCCCGGCGCACAGATTCCATGGATTCGGATATTAGCGCGCTCCTCCTAATCTCTCCAGGAGGACGATCTGCGTAGCAGCGCTCAGATGGGGAAGAGTCACCATAAAGGTCGTGCCACCACCCGCGATACTCGCGACCGAAATGAACGTACCCGTAGTGCCGATCTATCTGGTCGGGCTGAACAAACTGCGCCCGAAGGGTTCGCGCGAGATACATCCCGGCCCGGCCGGGGCGCACTTTCAGCCGGCCATACGCCTGCCTGAAGGCACGTCGGTTCCAGACGCTACGAAGACGATCTACGACGCGCTGAACTCCGTGCACGAACGCGTCCAACAATACGGACCTGCCGCGGCAGCATCGAACTGGCGCGAGCCCGGCATCGGCTCAAACCACGTGCCCGTTCGCTAACAACCGCTCGATGGCGCGGGCAACACCCGCTTCGTCGTTGCGCAACGTCACCGTAGTCGCCTTCGCCTTCACGTCCGGTTCCGCCTGACCCATCGCAACCGACGCGCCGGCGACGCGGAACATCTCGATGTCGTTCTCGGCGTCGCCGAATGCGACAACCTCGCGCGCGTTCAAGCCGAGGTAGCTGCACGCCGCTTCGAGCGCGGCCCCTTTGCTCGCGGTCGAAGCCGTGATCGTCAGGATGATCTTGCCGGTCGGCCCGATCGAGTCGAAGAAATGCACGCGGTCGCGGTAGCGCGGTTCCAGTTCCGCGCGGATGCGCGCATTCACTTTGCCGCCTTGAATCGCAGCGACTCGAGGTAACGAATCGGCCGCACCCTCGAGCTGCCGCACCCAACTCATCTCCGGCATCATCAACGCGCGCTCCGGTTCGCCGTCGAGCTTGAGCAACACGCGATCGCCGACGGTCACGGTGGCAACGCAGCGTTCCGCGTCGCAAAGCCGGTACAGATCGGCAACGAAGTCTGCCGGCAACCGCTCGTCGAAAATGTCGCGATCGTCTGCCGGTAGATGCACTTGCGCGCCCGAGCACGCGATGATCGGTCCGCTGATTTCGAGTTCGTTCGCGACACGCATCGCCATGTGATGCCAGCGCGCCGTCGCGATGATGATCTTCAAACCGGCGTCTCTCGCCGCGCGCACCGCGACGACGTTGTCGGGCGGAATTTTCTCGCCGACCAGCAACGTGCCGTCGAGATCGATCGCGAGCGCTTTGAATTGCATGGAGTCCTCCCGTTCGGCCGTGTCTGTTAGGCTACCGCCCGTTATTGTTTTGCGGAGCGCGCGTGAGACTGATTCGAGCCCTCATCATTCTTCTGATCGTCGTAGCGGTGATCATCATAGCCGTGCTCGCGGGCGGCAGCGCGCTTTCGTTGGACTGGGATCATCACCATCGCGCAGAGACCGCGGCGCTGCCGTTGCTCGACGCGAACACGCATTCCGGCATGGTGCGCATCGCGGCCAACGGCATGGAGTTCCGCGCCCGTGTCGCGGGTCTCGACAACACCGGTCCGGGTGTCGTGCTGCTGCACGGCTTTCCCGAGACGTCGGCGATGTGGATACCGCTGATCGAACTGCTGTCCGATCAAGGCTATCGCGTCGTCGCATTCGATCAGCGCGGCTATTCACCGGGCGCGCGTCCCGAGTCGGTCGATGCGTACTCGATCCCGCAACTCGTCGAAGACGTATTTGCGGTGGCGCAGGCCACCGGCATGCAGCAGTTCCATCTGGTCGGCCACGATTGGGGCGCAGCGGTCGGTTGGGCAGCAGTAATGGCGCGACCGGAGTTGCTGCTGTCGTGGACGAGTCTGTCGATTCCGCACATCGCCGCATTCAGCGACGCGCTCGCGAACGACGCCGATCAACGACAGCGCAGCCGGTACATGCAGTTCTTCCGCACGCCGTTGTTGCCGGAAGCGGTGTTCACGTTCAACCACCTCAAGCTGATGAACGACGTGATGTACGCAGAGATGTCGGAACCGCAACGCGCCGAATACAAAGCCGTCTTCTCCGAACCCGGCGCGCTGACGGCCGCGCTCAACTGGTATCGCGCGCCGGCCGGCTTCAA
>JANLUG010000683.1:0-2933 GCA_031363335.1 Gammaproteobacteria bacterium | reverse complement strand
AGTACCGATACAGGTCCTCGAAACCCAGTCGCCCATACAGCGCGCGAGCGGGCTGATTCGCCTCGACGACCTGCAGGTACGCGTGCCGCGCGCCGTTGCGTCGACCCCAGGCTAGCAACGACTCGACCAGGGCGTGCGCGTGCCCGCGCCGGCGCGCGAACGGCAGAGTGACGATGTCGAAAAGACCGACGAGTTCGCGCTCGAGCACCGCAATGCCGCACGCAACCGGGACCTGATCGAGCCAGATCATCCCGAACACGTGTTCCGTACGGATGCCCGTGAGCAGCATCGCATGCAGTTGCTGACCGGCCGCAGGCACGTCGGCGGCGCGCGAGTAGGCATCGAGCCATTCGCTGCGCGGCACCTCGCGGAAGTGCGGTTGCGTCGTGAACGGCGTGCCTTCGAGGTCGCGAACCAAGACACGGGTCGGGTCGATGTGCTGATAGCCGCGCTGCTCGAGCAGCGCGTCCAGCGGCGCCGGATCAGCGACGCTTGTCAGGCGGAAGATGGTCTTCAGCCGCTCTCGCGAATAGAGGTTCTCGCAGTAGCGGATCTTCTCGACCGCGCTTTGCTGGGCCGGGTAAAGCGGCACGATCGAGTTAGCGCGCTTGGTGAATCCGCGGCTGAAGCGCAGCACCCAACCGTCGAGCAGGGACTGCTGCAGCGCCGGCCATGCGTTCAACGATGCTTCCTCGACGCGCCGACACAGCTGTAAATCGATCATCGCTGAGATGCTAACGGTGTCCGCTTCAGAGCGCGATAAGATGCGGGCGGGCGGAGCGTGCCGTCGAGAATGGCGAGTGGTTTCTGGAATTTTCGAGACTGAAGGCGATCAATGTTGCGCGGCTTGCGTCTCGGATTGGCGATCACACTCGGGCTCGGTGCGGCCGGCTCGTTGCCGTTGCTCCTCGCCTATTTCGGCGGCTACGAACTGCACTCGCTCTACCGGTCGTTCGTCGGGCTGTGGGTCAACGCGGTGGTGATCGGCTACATCGTCGGTTGGCCGTTGTTCCCGATGCTCGCCGCCGACGTCGAACAACTGACGCCGGCGATGGAACCATCGGATCGATCGCTCGCACGCGCGGAGTTGAGCGAGGCGTGGTCGAACCGTGGCGTCTGGATCGCGCGTGGCGTCGGCATGATTGGCGGATTGATCCTCAGTGCGCCGGCGGGCATCGACGCGCTCGCCGGACGTCCCCAGTTTCTGGCGTACGTATGGGTGCCGGTCGTGGTCCCGCTGCTGTGGGCGACGATTCTGCCGGCGCTGTGGCGATTGATTCGCATGTCTCTGTTCGTCCGGCGGCTCGGTAGCCGGGTTCGGATCGATCTCGACCACCCCCGCTTGCTTGGTGCGTTTGCCGACATCGGCATCCGACATCTGCTCGTCATCATCGTTGGACTATCGGTGATCCCTATGCAGGCGATACTCACCGGCCAGATCGCGACGGTTGATTTCGTGCCGGCGCTGGTCGTCAGCGTACCGGTCGCGCTGATAGTTCTATTGCTTCCGATGTGGGGCATTCGTGGTGCGGTGATCGCCGCGAAACGGATCGAACTCGATCGCCTGACCGAACTTGCGAACGCGTCGCAGAGGGGTAGCGACCGGTACATGCTGGTGTCGTTGTATCGGCGGCAGATTGCCGAAACTCCGGAGTGGCCCGCATCGGCGGGCGCTGCATCGCGCGTGTTGTTCTACGTCGTGATTCCGCCGTTGGCGTGGATCGCCGCTGCGCTCGTGCAGGACCTCGTCTCGAACGTGTTGGGCTTGCGATGACGCTGCTACAATCCGACGCCGCTTGCAGCCAACACATTCAGCACGAGGAAGCTCTCTCATGAAACAACCCGTCCGGGTAACCGTCACCGGCGCCGCCGGTCAGATCGGGTATGCATTGATGTTCCGTATCGCATCCGGCGCGATGCTCGGCAACGATCAACCGGTGATCCTGCAGATGCTCGAAATAACGCCGGCGCTCGGAGCGCTCGACGGCGTGATCATGGAACTCGAGGACTGCGCGTTTCCGTTGGTGCACGGCATGATCCCCACGGACGACCCGAACGTGGCCTTTAAGGGCACGGACTATGCGTTGCTCGTCGGTTCGCGGCCGCGCTCCAAAGGGATGGAGCGCAAGGACCTCATCGAAGCCAATGCCGCAATCTTCTCAGTGCAAGGCAAAGCGCTCAACGATCATGCGTCGCGCCAGGTGAAGATCCTGGTCGTCGGCAATCCCGCGAATACGAACTGCTTGATCGCGCAGCGAAACGCGCCGGCGCTCAACCCGCGCCAGTTCACCGCGATGACGCGCCTCGACCACAATCGTGCGGCGGCGCAACTCGCCAAAAAAACGGGCAAGCACACGACAGACGTGAAGCACGTGACGATCTGGGGCAATCATTCGGCGACACAGTATCCGGACATTCACGCAGCGACCGTGGCCGGCAAGAACGCCATGAGCCTGATCGATGCGAACTGGTACGCGAAGGAGTTCATCCCAACGGTACAGCAGAGGGGTGCCGCGATCATCGAGGCGCGTGGAGCGTCGAGCGCCGCATCGGCCGCGAACGCCGCGATCGATCACGTGCACGATTGGGCGCTCGGAACCGCGAGCGGCGATTCGGTCAGCATGGGCGTCTATTCCGACGGCAGCTACGGCATCGAGAAGGGCTTGATCTACTCGTTCCCGACCGTGTGCAAGAACGGCGAATGGCAGATCGTGCAAGGCCGCGCGATCAACGATTTCAGCAGCGAACGCATGAAGGCCACGGAGACCGAGCTGCGCGAAGAGCGTGACGCGGTTGCCCATCTGTTGCCGAAGTAGTCAGCGCCCCGAGAACGTCGGCGGGCGTTTTTCCGTGAACGCCCGCCGTCCTTCGGCGCCATCCTCGCTGTCTCGAACGCGCAACAACTGCTGACGGGCGATCGCCGCCGCTTCAGC
>JANLUG010000581.1:0-1145 GCA_031363335.1 Gammaproteobacteria bacterium | reverse complement strand
TCCAGCGCGACTCGCAGACTCGACCCTTCGCTCACGCGCCTCGTCGCCTCCGTTAGGCGCTTCTTCAACCAGGTATTGCCGACAACTTCCGCGGCGATCGTCATCGCCTCCACCAGCGGCACGCCTGAGCGCGTCAGAATGCTCAACGTGCTGGCGTATCGACTCGAGTTATTCGCCCGCGTGATGCGACGGACCAGCGGTACTTCGAATTTTCGACGATCCCATTCCAGCCGGAAGTCCGGCTGCTGCGAGAGCCAGCGCGCGAGAAAGACCGCACCGACTGCAAGCAGCGCGAGCAACCAGCCGTATCCGCGCACGAACCCCGACAGTCCGATCAGTGCCGAGGTCAACCACGGTAGTTTCTGGCCGGTGTTCTCGAACACATGCACGATGTCCGGCACGACATAGACCAACAGCGCACCGACGATTGCGATGGCCAACAGAAACAGGATGGCGGGATAGAACATCGCCATCTCGACATTGCGCGATGAGTCGTAGCGGCGTTCCGTGTACGACGCCAGATTTTCGAGCACCGAGTCGAGATGCCCCGATTGTTCGCCCGCCATTACCGTGGAGCGATAGAGGTGCGAGAACGCACTCGGGAATTCGCCGAGACTCGACGCCAGCGAATGCCCCTCGAGCACACGGCTACGTATGCCCATCACCATCGTGCTGACGTGACTCTTCTCGGTTTGTTGGGCTACGGCCCGCAGGGCTTCTTCAACGGGCAACGATGCCGCCAGCAATGTGGACATCTGGCGCGTGAACAGCGCGAGGTCGAGCGCCGATATTCCGCGCCGCCATCGCCAACGACGACCCGAAGGCGCGCCGGAACGTTCAGAACGTTCGGAGGCTGTGTCTACGGAGAGCGGTACGAGCCCTTGATCGCGCAGCATCTGGCGGATCTGGCGACTGCTGTCGGCCTCGATCACGCCTTTCTTCTGGCGTCCGCCCGCGTCGAGGGCGATGTACTCGTATGCGGCCATTGCCGGTCAATCTTCCAGCGTGACGCGAAGAACTTCCTGAACTGTCGTCACGCCGCTCAGAATCTTGTCGCGGCCGTCCTCACGAATGCCGGGGCAGGTTTTCCGTACGTGTCGCGTCAATTCCTGCTCGGACACGCGATCGTGGATGCGTTCGCGTAG
>JANLUG010000578.1:0-2719 GCA_031363335.1 Gammaproteobacteria bacterium | reverse complement strand
CTATGCGCGCTCGGCGCCGAAGTGCGCTGGTCGTCGTGCAACATCTTCTCGACGCAGGACCACGCCGCCGCGGCAACGGCCGCCATCGGCGTGCCGGTGTTCGCGTGGAAAGGCGAAACTGAAGAAGAATACTGGTGGTGCATCGAGCAGACGATCAACAAAGACGGCAAGCCGTGGAATGCCAACCTGTTGCTCGACGACGGTGGCGATCTGACGCAACGCATCCACGAAGCGTATCCGCAGATACTCGCCAACGTGCACGGCATCAGCGAGGAGACGACGACGGGCGTGCACCGCCTGTATGACATGTTGAAGGCCGCCACGCTGAAAGTGCCGGTGATCAACGTCAACGATTCGGTGACGAAGTCGAAGAACGACAACAAATACGGCTGCCGCCACAGCCTGAACGATGCGATCAAGCGCGGCACCGACATGCTGCTCGCCGGGCGTCGCGCGCTCGTCATCGGCTACGGCGACGTAGGCAAAGGTTCCGCACAGAGCTTGCGTCAGGAAGGCATGATCGTGCGCGTCGCGGAAGTAGATCCGATCTGCGCGATGCAGGCGTGCATGGACGGCTACGAACTGGTCTCTCCGTATCTCGATGGTTTGAACACCGGTCGCATCGAAGACATCGACAAGCGCCTGCTCGGCGCCACCGATCTCGTCGTCACGTGCACCGGCAACTCGAACGTCTGCGACGAGAGCATGCTGAAGACGCTGAAGCGCGGCGCGGTGGTTTGCAACATCGGCCACTTCGACAATGAAATCGACACCGCCTTCATGCGCGCGAACTGGCGCTGGGACAAGGTCAAAGACCAGGTGCACCAGATCTATCGCAGTGGCGACGACAGCGACTACCTGATCCTTTTGTCAGAGGGGCGACTGGTGAACCTCGGCAACGCGATGGGGCACCCTTCGCGCATCATGGACGGCTCGTTCGCGAACCAGGTGTTGGCTCAGATGCATCTGTTCGAACAACGCTGGGCTGATCAACCGCCAAATCAGCGCGCGCCGATCACCATTGAAGTGCTGCCGAAGAAACTGGACGAAGAAGTGGCGCAGTTGATGGTCGAAGGTTTCGGCGGCGTGATGACACGTCTGACCGGCGTTCAGGCGAAGTACATCGGCGTGAAGCCCGAAGGTCCGTTCAAGCCCGAGTCGTACAAGTACTGATCGAGCCCATCGCCACGGACGCGCTACTGCGACAGAAGCTGCTCTTCGTCACGGGAAAGGGCGGCGTTGGTAAAAGCGCCGTGGCAACCGCGCTGGCGGCGAGCGCCGCCCGCAAAGGGCGTCGAACGTTGCTGGTCGTGCAACAACAATCCGATCTGCGGCACCCGCAGCTCGGCATTGCGGCGTCGTATCGGCCGGTCGAAGTCGAACCGAACCTCGATCTGTGCAGCGTCGACGGCCGCTCGGCGCTGAAGGAGTATGTGCACCGCTCGATGGCGTTGCCGGGGCTCTACGACTGGTTTCTCAACAGCACCGCGTTGAAGCACTTCACCGAAGCGGCCCCCGGGTTCGAAGAGTTGATGTGCCTCGGCAAGCTGTACGATCTCGTATCGGATTCGAAATACGAGTTGGTCGTCTTCGACGGACCGTCCACCGGGCATGCCGCGTTGATGCTGCGCGTGCCGCGCACCACGGGCGCCGCGGTACGCACGGGTCCGCTGCATCACAATGCGCTGAAGATCCAGCTGATGCTGGAGAACGATATGACGACGCGCGTCGTCATCGTCGCCCTCGCCGAAGAGATGGCAATACGCGAGGGCATGGAACTCGCGAAGCTCGTCACCACCGATCTCGCGATGTACCTCGGACCGATGATCGTCAATCGCATCACGCGGCAGCTATTCGATCGCACCGAGATCGCTGCACTGCACGCCGCCACCGCCGCATCACCTGCACTCACCCGCATGACGCGTGCGGCAACCGCCCGCTTCGATCGCGCAAACGCCGAAGCCCAATATGTGGCCGCGCTGCGCACCGAACGCCCCTGGTTGGTCGAGATACCGCAGATTGTTCTCGCGCGCCACGATCCGGCGCTGCTCATCGACGGTATCGTTGCAACTCTCGGGAACGGCGGCGCGCACCATGGCTGAATCGTCGGCGCTCGATCTCGCGGAACTGACACGGACCAAGCGCATCATCGTCTGTTGCGGCGGCGGCGGTGTCGGCAAGACCACCACGGCCGCGGCCCGCGGTTATCTCGCGGCAAAGCACGGTCGCAAAGCGCTGGTGATGACCATCGACCCGGCTCGACGCCTCGCGCAGGCGCTCGGCCTCGAAGAGCTCGGCCATGCGCCGCAGCAGATTCACGTCGAGTCGATCGCAGGCGAACTGCACGCGATGATGCTCGACACAAAGCGCACGTTCGATTCGCTGATCGAGCAATACGCGCCGAGCGCCTCAGCTCGTGAAACGATCTTTGCAAACCGCTACTACCAGCACCTGTCGAATTCGCTCGCGGGCTCGCGCGAGTTCATGGCGATGGAGAAGGTCTACGAGTTGGCGCAGACGTCGACGTACGATCTGTTGATCGTCGACACGCCGCCCGCACAGCACGCACTCGACTTTCTAGAAGCGCCGGAGCGGCTGTTCGACCTGTTCGAGGGATCCTTCGTCAATCTGCTGCTGCAACCCTATCGCGTCGCCGGACGCATCGGCTTCGATCTGTTCCGGCGATCGTCGGACCGCTTGCTGAAGGTGTTCGAGCGGC
>JANLUG010000527.1:0-1085 GCA_031363335.1 Gammaproteobacteria bacterium | reverse complement strand
CCTGAGGCGCCATGGATGGCGCCGTTCGGAGCGCCCAGGGATGGCTTGAGCGTGTCCGCCGCACCGACCCGCCGCCGATCGACCCCTTTTCGAAGTCGAACCCCTATCGCACCCCCATCAAGCGACGCGGTATCGTCGAGCTGCTGTCAGAGGTAGTTCTTCAGCAGGTGGTGGAAGTGGCGGATTTTCGTCTCCTGGTAATTCGCCAGAACGACGTCGTCGTATTGCGCGGCCTGCAGTCCGATCTGCACTTTCGGCAGATTGAATGTGTCCTGCGTGAACACCTTCGCCAACATGCCGAGCTCCGGCGCGTCGGTCCATGGTTGATCCTCTTCGAGCCAGTGCATCTTGGCGGGCGCAGGACGCTCACCGGCGTAGGGGCTCAGGTAGTAACACTCCATGACCGACTTATCGAAACGATTCTGGTACGGCCGGAAACGGTAAACGATGCGGTTGTAGCCGCCCCACGGATGGAAGTTCGGAAACAGCGTGTAGTAGATGCTGTCGGAAACGCACGCATCGGAGATCGGCGTGCCGTCGCCGACGATCGGCTGAAGACCCATGCGGCCACCTGCGGCCATCATCGCGCGCGCCGTCATTCCCGGCGGCACTTCGCCCACGGCCGGTTGATCGAGATAGCGCATCGTCACGGAGTCGAACATCTCCTGCTCCGTGGGCGCGAACTTCAGGTGCGGGCTCGGCGTCGCATTCGGCGTGATCGCGCGCGAGAAATTGTCCCAGGCGTCGTACTGGGAATTTTCGTCGCCGATCCCAACGAGTATCTGCGGGTGCGTATGGATGACATGGAATGCTTCCATGAACGCTTCCTGGCAGACCTTCCAGTTGCAGCCCATGACCTTCGCCACGTGCGCCTCGATGTATCGGTTCTCCGGTTTCCACACCGCGAAGTGCTGCGGCATGTCGCCGAGGAATTTCGCGAGCGGTTCCGCCTTCAGGTCCATGTTGATGAATACCCAACCGCCCCACGTATCGCAAAGCACCGGAGTCAGACTGAAGTTGCCTTTGTCGATGTGCGGGAAATCCCACTCGGAGGTGACCGACCGCGACGAACCGTCCAGATTCCA
>JANLUG010000494.1:0-7976 GCA_031363335.1 Gammaproteobacteria bacterium | reverse complement strand
GTTCCGAGTTGCTCGGCGAAAGCGGGACGGAGCATGATGACGGCGGTTTAGTTGCAGCGGCGCGAGTATATAGGTGGCAGTGATAAATTTCGTCACTTGCCAGCGAATATCGACCAGAGACGCGGCAGAAATCGAGTTAATTTTGGTTCGACATAAGTCTTACATCTTATTGATTCATATCTTGTTCCATTCACTCCGATCGAGCTGGCACGATTCTCGCTCTCTCGTGAGCAGTGCAATCAAATTCGAACTGACATGATGCGAGACAACAACGTGATTGAGCTGAACAGCGCCCGCGATCGGTTGCGCAATCGCCCGTCGCGGAGTCGTGACGACAAGCGGATGCATGCCCGGATCGAGAGCGACGATCGCCTGTTCGTGCAGGTGGTGCTCTCCGCGGCAGACCCGGATCTCGTCGGCACCACCGTTTCGTGCACTGCTATCAACCTGTCGGTCGGCGGTATCCAGTTCCGTACCGATGCGATAATCCCGACCGGCGCCCTGCTCGACCTCTGGGTCGACATCCGCAGCCGGCCCGGCAAATTCTTCCTCGCCGGTGAAGTGCGCTGGACCCGTCCGGCGAACGACCCGGACGAAAACGGCCGCGACCGCTGGATCATCGGCGTGCAGCTTAAATCCGGTGCGGCGACCGACATCATGGACTGGCGCGAACACCACGCGCAGGCGAGCGCGCGCTAGCGCTTTCGTCGTACGCGCGGGCGCTGTTTCCTGCGCGGATCGGCGGACGGCAGTAGCCCGGTTCTGTGACCGGCGTCTCCGTCGAACTCCTACCCGCATCCCGCCCCTTCGAGCGACTCGATGCTGTAATGCACGCATAGATGTGGGAGACACAGGCAGTGACGCAGTCCTCAAAAGTGGTGCCGTTGAAGGCGCCTGATCATGCTGCCGGACGCAGCAGCCACACCCTGCCCCCGATTCTCCATTCGGTACGACAAACTGCACGCCGCGCGCTGAGCGGGCTGCTGTCGACCCTGTTCAACAACGCCGACGACGTACTCTTCGAGATGGCCGATCGGTCGCGCAACGACGCCGACCAGCACATGTATTTCGACTCGATGCGCGAGATCCGTGTGCAGCGCAAGCGCATCACGACCGAATTCGGTCAGCGCATGTATGCGAGCTTCGACGTCCTCTATGAACCGGCGCGCGCGGAAGAAGAGGAAGTGGCCGACTTCGAAACCGCCGTCGACAGCATGTCGCTCGTCAAGAACGACGACCTCGAGATTGCGGTCGCAGTAGCCGGCATCGTGTCGAAGGTGACCAGCCAGTTCTCGTTGCCGGTGATGCAGCTGACGCGTCGTATCGACTCGCTGTGTCCGAACCGAACCGTTACTGAGCGCATGAATCCGCTCGGACCGCATCAACTGGGCGCGGCGTTCGTCGGTGCAACCGATTGCATCGAGATCGATATCCGCGTGCGAATCGTCTTGTTGAAGCTGTTCGAACGATTCGTGATGGAGCATCTCGGTCAAGCGTACGAAGACGCAAATCGTCTGCTCGCGGAAGCGGGCGTACTGCCTGACCTTCGTAACGTGATGAAGCGCGAAGCGAGCACGCACCAGCACCCTGCCGCGAGACCGCCCGCGGCCGCACCGGCACACGCGGGACAAGCCGCGCACGCGGGTCAAGGCGCAGGACATGGCAGTGCCGGCGGCGGTGGGTCGTCGGCGCAAGGCGGCGGATTCGGCGGAATACCCGGATCGCCCGGCGCTTCCGGAGATAACGATTTCACTGTGCTGCAGCAGCTGTTGGCGGCGCAGCCTGGCCATGGCGGCGGACACGCGGGGGCCAGTTACGCCGGCGGAAACTCGAGCGGCGGTGCGGGACAGTACGCAGGCCCGGTCGGGCCGATCATCACGACGCCGGAACTGATGAGCGTATTGTCGGCGGTGCAAAGCGCCGCCAGCGCAGAGCCGATCGACATCGATCACGTGCCGGTCGCCATCGACCTGCGGCAATTGGTACTCACGCGTGCGCCTGACGTCACCGGCGCTCCTGCCGGCTCGATGGGTCGCACCGACGAAGACACCGTCAATCTGGTCGGCATGCTGTTCGACTACATCCTGAACGATCGCAATCTTGCCATTCCGATGAAGGCGCTGATCGGGCGTCTGCAGATTCCGATGTTGAAGGTCGCGATCATCGACAAGACATTCTTCAACCGCACGAGCCATCCGGCCCGCCAACTGCTGAACGAACTCTCGAGCGCCGGGATCGGTTGGAGCAGCGCCGCCGAACTGAAGCGCGACGCGCTGTACAACAAGATCGAGTCGGTCGTTCTGCGCATACTGAACAACTTCAGCGACGATCCGGAGATCTTCGGAACTCTCGTTGCCGAGTTGCGCAACTTCGTGCAACAGGATCATCACCGCGTCCAGATCGTCGAACAGCGCGTTAAGGAAGTCGAAGCGGGTCGCGCCAAAACGACCTCTGCTAAACAAACGGTCGAGCGGCTCGTCAACCAGAAGGCGAGCGGCTTGCGATTGCCGCCCGAGATCGGACATTTCATCAGCGACACCTGGAGTCGCGTGCTCGTGTACCTCTGCGTTCGGCACGGCGAGGAAGGTGCGCAGTGGAGCGATGCAGTGCAGACCTTCGACGATCTGCTGTGGAGCGTTCAGCCGCTGGACGCCCTTGCCGACATCGAAGAGCGTGATCGCGCCCGTCCGAGATTGTTAGACCGAGTCGAACAAGGCATGGAGATGCTCGGCCTCAGTGGCACCGAGATCGAAGAGACCCTGACGGGACTGCGCGACCGGCTCACCGACATCTCGAACTCGGATCGGGTGTTCCTCGAGGACGATCGGCCGCACGCGGAAGCGCCGGAATTGCCGGTGATGGAAGAGATCGTGCTCACCGGCCCCGGCGAAGTCGAACCGATGGACACGGTCGAGCCCGAACCGGAGATGGTGCGCGAGATCAACCGCCTGACCGAAGGCGTTTGGGTGGAAGTGGCCCATGAAGACGGGCAGAAGATGCGCTGCAAACTCGCTGCCATCGTCCAGCCGGGAAGCAAGTACATCTTCGTCAACCGTCGCGGTATGAAGGTGGCCGAAAGAACTCGCATGGCACTTGCGGTCGAGTTGAAGCGCAAGACGATCACGATCCTCGACGAGTCGCAGGTATTCGATCGCGCCCTCGAAGCGGTGATTGGCAATCTGCGCCAGCTACACCGCCCGCCGACCTGACGCTAAGTCGGTAGCTGCCGGCGCCAATCGGGATCGTTCAGAAGGCGCTCCACCGTCGACACGATCGTCTGCGTCTGCGCGTCGATTTCGAGATTCACCCGATCGCTGACGACGACGCGACCAAGCGTCGTTCGATCGATCGTCTCCGGAATCAAACTGACGCAGATCCTGCCCCGAGCGCGATCTATTGCCGCGATGGTGAGGCTCGCGCCGTCGAGTGCTACGTATCCTTTATGGAACAGAAACGTCAGCCACTGTGGCGACACGTCGAACCATACCGTGCGCTCGTGTGGACCCGCGTCGATCTGCGCCACCGTGACCACGTCAGCGACGTGCCCCGACAGCACGTGGCCGCCGATCTCGTCGCCGAACTTGAGCGAGCGTTCGACATTCACGAGGTCGCCGGTCGCCAGTCCGCCCAGATTGGTTCGAGCGACCGATTCGCGGATGACGTCGAACGCGACGCGCCCGCCATCTATCGACGTGGCCGTCAAACACGTGCCGTTGATCGAGACCGACGCGCCGGTCTGAAGGCCGCCGGCGAGATCATCGAGTTGGAGCTGCAGACGCCGCAGCCCTGGTTCGTCTGTGACCGACGCTACGCGGCAGAGGCCCTGTACGATCCCCGTGAACACCGCCGTCAGCCGACGTTCTTGGCGAAGAAGTCGAGGCTTCGGCTCAGTGCGAGTTTCGCGGCCGCAGCATCGTAGCTGGCGCGGTGATCGCAGTTGAAACCATGGTCCGCCGCATACACGTTGACCGTGACACCCGGGTGCGCCTTGCGAACCTTTTCGACGTCGCTCAAAGGAATGTGAGCGTCCTTGTCGCCGAAGTGCATCATCACCGGGCAGCGTGGTTTTCGGTCGAGCTGGGTCGCCACACCGCCGCCGTAGTAAGACACGGCAGCACTCACGCCGTTCAGATCGCACGCGGAGAGCCACGACAGCAGTCCGCCGAAGCAGTAGCCGACTACGCCGACCTTGCCGAAACGCTTCGCGTCATCGATGGCTGCCTGCAGATCCTGCAGCGTCTGCTCCATCTTCAGCTTGCCGCGCGCAATCTCGACGCCGCGCCCCATGTCCTGCTGTTCGTAGCCGAGTTCCACGTTGCGTTCGACGCGATCGAAGATCTGCGGCGCGATCGCGGTGTAGCCGGCGGCCGCGTACCCGTCACATACGTTTCGGATATGCGAATTGACGCCGAATATCTCCTGAATCACGACGATGCCGCCGCGCGTTTTCGCGCTCGGCGTCGCTTCATATACACCAAACGCGAAACCGTCGATCGCACGCAGCTGTCTCGTTTGACCCATGCTCTCCTCCGCCGGACAAAAGTTGATTTCGGTGAGAGCCTATACAGTGGTCTTCGATGCGTCCATGGCTGGAGGGCATTGCGTGGCAGTGTCATCAATCCATAACTTTTGCCGACGACACTGTGCGGCGCCGCCATACTGCGGCGATTGGGAGAGTCGATTCTGAGTCGTTCACCTGTGAGAATACCAATGGCTGCCGATGCGCCGCGACGCGGCGACGGCAACTCAGTACAACGGTGGATTAGGACGGTGATCGACGGACGCATGCGATGACGACCCAAACCGTCATGCTGGTGGAAGATGAACCCGAGATTCGCGAAATGCTGACGTTCGCGTTGAACCGGGCCGGCTTCGATACCATTGCCGCCGGCAGTGCCGAAGAAGCGCTTCAGTTGCTCGACGGTCCAATGCCGGCGGTCGTCGTGATCGATTGGATGTTGCCCGGCGCGAGCGGCATCGATCTGGCGCGGCGACTGCGCCGCGACGAGTTGTTCGCCGACTTGCCGATGATCATGTTGACCGCGCGCGGTGAAGAAGCCGACAAGCTGAAAGGCTTCGACTCAGGCGTCGACGACTACCTGACGAAGCCGTTCTCGCCACGTGAACTGGTCGCGCGGATCCGTGCGTTGCAGCGGCGGTCAGGCGGCGCCGTTGACGGTCGTTTGCAGGTCGGCCAACTCACGGTCGATCTGAAGAGTCACCGCCTCACCTTCGGCGAGACACCGATCCACCTGGGCCCGACCGAGTTCCGCTTGCTTACCTTCTTGATGCAGCATCCGGATCGCGCATTCGACCGCGCGCAGTTGCTCGATCGTGTGTGGGGACGCTCGGTGTACGTCGAGGAGCGCACGGTCGATGTACATATCTTGCGTCTGCGACGCGCGCTGAAGCCGTTCCGACTCGATGCATTGGTGGAGACCGTGCGCGGCGTGGGCTATCGGCTCGCGCCGGCGGCTTGTGACTCGCTCGCGTGATTCCCGGCCTGAAAGGCGAACTGACTCGAACCGGCGTGTTGGCCGCCGCGGTGCTGGCGTTTGGCGGCGCGACGCAGTTGTGGAGTGCGTCGATCGTCGTCGGTCTGCTGCTCTGGATCGTTCCGCACGCGCGGGAGTTCGCGCGCCTGCGCCAATGGTCGAGGCATCCGATGCGACGTCCCGACAACACCGCCGAGTTGTGGCAGGAACCGGCCGTGAGAGTGTTCCGCGCGCTACGTCACTCGCGCACGCGTATGCGCCGCCTCGTCACCCGGTTGCGTTATGTACGAGCGGCAACGGAAGCATTACCCGACGGCGCCGTACTCATCAAACGCAACGGCGAGATCGAAATGTTCAACCTAGCTGCGCAGACGCTGCTCGGATTGTCGTCGCGCGATGTAGGCCAGAATTTCGTCTCGCTGGTGCGCAATCCGGAGATCGCGGCACTCGTCAACGGCCAGGCTGCCGAGGGCTTGGTCGAAATCACCGCAACACATTCCGATCTGCAGCTCGAAGTGCGCAGAATCGACATCGACGAATCTCGCTTGCTGGTGCTCGCCCGAGACGTTTCGCAATTGAACCGGTTGCTGAGCATGCGGCAGGATTTCGTCGCCAACGTTTCGCATGAGCTGCGCACTCCGCTGACCGTGATCCTCGGTTATCTCGAGTCGCTGGATGACGAGTCGCTCGACCAGGAACAGCTGCGCGGCTTGGTCGCGCGGCTGCGTTCTCCTGCGAAGCGGATGAAAGTTCTGGTAGACGATCTGTTGCTTTTGACGCGTCTGGAGTCGAGTCCGAAACCGTCGCAGACCGATGTCGACATGGTGGCCGTGGCGCCGATGCTCGAATCGATCGTCGCCGAAGCGCGTCAGATTTCCGACGGCCAGCACCGGATCAGCGTCGAGGCAGATCCCGCCTTGCGCTTGCGCGGCAGCGAATTCGAACTGCACAGCGCCTTCTCGAACCTGGTAGGGAATGCCGTCCGCTACAGTCCGGACGGCGGCGACATTCACGTCCGCTGGTACACAACCGGCGCCGGCCCGCGCTTCGAAGTCGAAGATCACGGCATGGGAATTCCCGCACAGCATCTGACGCGGATAACGGAACGCTTCTATCGCGTCGACCTGTCGGGTTCGCGCGCTCGCGGCGGCACCGGACTGGGGCTCGCGATCGTGAAGCACGTGTTGAAGCGTCACGACGCGACATTGGGTGTGGAGAGCGAATTGAACAAAGGCAGCCTGTTCTACTGTGTTTTTCCGCAGAGCGCCGTCACGACGACGTGACGGACATCGAGGTTCCAGAGCGGCGTCTGTAATACGGTTGAGTACCTGTTCGGCAACGAATCAAGCTAGTAGAGTTCGGCGAGGCAACTTGAGATGCATCAATTGAGTCGGCACATCTCGGAACAGTACGACGCGGAGTTGGAGATCGTCCGCCGCCGCCTGATGGAAATGGGCGGGATGGTCGAACAGCAGTTGCGCGACGCCATCAAAGCGATATCGACCTACGACGCCGAACTCGCTGCAAAGGTTTCTGCGCGTGATCACGAGGTCAATCGCTTCGAAGTGACGCTCGACGAACAGTGCATTCACATCATCGCCCGCCGTCAGCCCACCGCCACCGATCTGCGATTGCTGGTTACGGTGATGAAGTCGAGCACCGATCTCGAACGCATCGGCGACGAGGCCAACCGCATTGCGAAGATGGCGCGCGAGCTGTCGAACCTCGACTATCAGAAGAATCTGTACGGTGAAACGGCCCGCCTCGGGCAACTGGCCACAACGATGGTTTCGCGGGCGCTCGATGCGCTGGCGCGCCTCGACACCAAGGAAGCGCTCGACCTGATCGCGTCCGACAAGCAGGTCGACGAAGAGTATCGCGCCGTCATTCAGTTATTAGCCGCGTCGATGACCGAAAATCCCGACTCCGTAGAGCGCGATCTCCATCTGATCTGGGTTGCGCGTTCGCTCGAACGAATCGGCGATCACGCGAAGAACATCTCCGAGTACGTGCTGTACCTCGTCGAGGGCAAGGACATTCGGCACCTGCCGAAAGGTACGTTCGGAACCCTCAAGCCCGATGATTCCTGACCGGATCTAACGACGTCCCAACGGCGCGGTATTCAAGTGCATACCGCCGTCGAGCATCAGCGTTTCCCCCGTAATGACGTCGGCGCCGGCAACAAAGTACAAGATGGCCTCCGCCACGGTGTCGGGTGTCGTGGTCAATCGCAGCGGCGTGGTCTCCTCGAGGAACTTCTTCGTCCGATCGTAGTTTTCCGGTCCCATTCCGTTGCGGAGCCACTCTCCTTGAATAAAACCGGGACACACCGCGTTCACGCGGATCTCCGGTCCTAACGCTCTTGCGAGCGACAGTGTCATCGTGACCAACGCGCCTTTCGATGCCGCGTAGGCGATCGAACTGCCGACACCCATTACCGCCGCGATCGATGCAACGTTCACGATGCTGCCGCGGCCGCCC
>JANLUG010000488.1:0-1688 GCA_031363335.1 Gammaproteobacteria bacterium | reverse complement strand
GCCGCTCGCAGCCGGCGCCAAGTAAGACTGTCGATGAAGCGCCTGTGGACGATGACACTGCTGCTCGTGCTGTCTGCGTGCAGCCATCTCGCGACCCTATCGCCGCCCAGCGTCGATCTGTCGGGCACCTGGGTGCTCGATGCGCGGCGCAGCGATTCACCGCCGCCAATGGGGCAGCGGCATTCGGAAGCCGAAGAAAACGACGATCGGGCAGCGTCCTATGGCGGTGCAGGGCAATCGCCGCCGCATTTCAGCGGCCCGATTCCGCTGCTGCCGATGGTGACGGCCACGCAAATGACCATCGGACAGGATCCGCAGTCGATGGGTATCGAGTATCCGAACCAGCCGTATCGCGACATCAAATGGGGCGAGCAGAAGCGCGGTCTGTTCAGGATCGAGTCCGGATGGGAAGAACAGCGTCTCATCATCGAGACGAAGAGCCAGCCGATGACCGTGCGCGAGGTCTACAGCCTGAGCGATGCGGGCAATACGCTGACGCTGCAGATCGACCTCACGAGCAAACGCACCGGCGACCGGCACCTTACGCGCGTGTTCACGCGCAAGGCAGCCGCCGCCGAGTCAGCTCGTTAGAAATCCCAGCTCATCTGCAAACCGACGCTGCGCGGACGGCTTGGTCCGAAAAAGTGCGCCGGTAAGATGGAGCCGCCTTCCGCAACACCGTCGTAAGACACCTCGTCGGTAACGTTCTCAACATACGCGATCACCGACCAGCCGGAGGTCGCGCGGAATCCGCCGCGCACGGTCAGATCGGCGTAGGCGTTGTTCACCGCCTCGTTCAGTTGCAGCAACCCGCCATACGTCCGCGTCTGTCCGTACACTTCCGCCGCGAATATGACATCGCCGTCGCGTGCCGGGAAGTGCAGGTTGACCACCGCCGATCCCGAATATTCCGGCACCTGCGGCAACGGTTGGCCGTCGCACGCACTATCGCCGTCGCACAACGCTTCGGCCTTTTTGGCCTCGGTGTCTGCATACGCGCTGGCCAGGTACAGATCGATGTTGTCGCTAACTACCCATTCGAGCGTGCCTTCGACGCCCCACCCGTCGACCTTGCCGACGTTGTCGACGACGATGCCGCCGCCGGTACCCGGCACGTTCACCTGCAGATCTTCATACGTGTAGTAATAGACGTTGCCGGCCAGGCGCACGCGGCCGTCGAATATCTGCGTCTTGGTTCCGATCTCGTACGACCATACGGTCTCGGGATCGAACGTATCGGGCGACGCATCGGCTTGCGTTACACCAACCGTCCCGTACGGCTGGTAAGGCGTGATCGCAAAGCTGCCGAAGCCGCCCGCTTTGTAGCCGCGCGTTGCGCTCGCGAAAACCATCCAGTCGTTGTTCGGGTGATACCGCACGATCACGCGCGGCGTGAACTCGTCCCAATCCTTCGAATCCTGCAGATAGCCGTCGGTCGTGAACCCCATCGCCCAGAACGGGCCGAGTTCGCTCTCCACCGGCAACGCGTTCAACTTGAAGTCTTTTTTGTCGAGCGTGTAGCGCACGCCGAGGCTCGCATCGAGCTTGTCGTTGAAGGCGTAGCTCAGATCGACGTATGTCGCCCAGCCTTCGTAGTTGCCTTTATCGCGATTCTGTTCCAGCAACCCGACCGGCGAATACGTGAAACCCGGGATTGCCACATCGCATGTCTGACCTTCGTAGTAGAA
>JANLUG010000432.1:0-1665 GCA_031363335.1 Gammaproteobacteria bacterium | reverse complement strand
CAAAGAGCCCGGTCCCGGTGCGATCGACATTCACGCCGACTATCCGCTCGTGCGCGAGCCGTATCCGGAGTTCGGCCTGATCTGCGTCGCATGCTGGGCGCTCGAAGATTGGACGGTGGACGCGGGACCGACGTGGGTGATCCCGGGCAGTCATCTGCGCCGCCGCGCGCCGAAACGAAGCGATTCGCGCGAAGGCGCAGTGCCGATCGAAATGCCGAAGGGATCTGTGGCGCTGTGGGCGAACGGCGTGTGGCATTGGCAGGGAGATCGCAGCGCGCCGGGCGCGCGCGTTGCCATCCACGTCACCTACAATCGCGTGTTCGTGCGGCAACTCGACGACTTCCGCGGCGTTGACGAAGCGATGTACGCGCGCAATCCGCCGGCATTCTCCACGCTGATGGGTCAGGATGACCCGTTCGGCAAGAGCAGCTTTCGCGGCCACGACGGCAAACGGTTCGCGCACGCCGCGCGCACCATGAATACCTGATAGGGGTTCCTAGATGTTGTCCGCAAAAGAACACCCGAAGAAATACGTCAGCGTGCTCGGCCGGCGCATGGCGTACGTCGAGATGGGCAGCGGCGATCCGATCGTGTTCCAGCACGGCAATCCGACGTCGTCGTATCTGTGGCGCAACATCATGCCGGGCCTCGCCAAGCAGGGCCGCTGCATCGCGCTCGATCTGATCGGGATGGGCGATTCGGACAAGCTGACGCCGTCTGGCCCCGATCGCTACACGCTGGAGGAACATCAGCGGTTCTTCGACGCGGCTATGGATGCACTGGGCGTCGCCAACAACGTCACGCTGGTGCTGCACGACTGGGGTTCCGCGCTCGGCTTCGATTGGGCGCGTCGCAATTCGGGCCGGCTAAAGGGCATTTGTTACATGGAGGCGATCGTCTGCCCGATGGACTGGTCGCAGTGGCCCGCGGCGGCAACGCCGGTGTTCAAGGGGTTCCGTTCTGCTGCCGGTGAAGACATGGCGTTGGCGAAGAACGTCTTCGTCGAGCGCGTGCTGCCGGGTTCGATCCTACGCAAGCTGACGGATGAAGAGATGGCGGTGTATCGACGGCCGTTCGCGGAACCGGGCGAGGGTCGCCGGCCGACGCTGACGTGGCCGCGACAGATTCCGCTCGACGGCGAGCCGGCGAATGTCGTGGCGGTCGTCCAGGCATACGCCGACTGGTTGACGAAAACAGCGGTGCCGAAACTGTTCGTCAACGCGGAGCCGGGCGCAATCCTCATCGGTGCGCAACGCGAATTCTGCCGCAGCTTTCCGAACCAGCAGGAAGCGACGGTGAAAGGAAATCACTTCCTGCAGGAAGACTCGCCGGACGAAATCGCGGCTGCAGTTTCGAACTGGTGCGCGAAGATCGCCCGCTGATGCGCCGTGCCGGTGATCGCTGTCACGGCGATTCGCCCAAACGAAGCAGGTGCGCTACGGAACGTCCGCGAGACCGATGAGCCCGTGCCGACGCCAGCCGACCTGCAATAACCAGGTGCGCGCGGCGGCCACTTCGCGGACATCGGCTGTGTTCGGAGCGGCGGTGGCACTGCGCCAACCGTCGAACCAGCGGCCGGAACTCGCCGGATCCGGCGACGCAGGTGCGGAATGCGCGGATGTGTTGCGGCGCTGAGCGGCGTGGTGCCGGTGGTTGAGTAACACG
>JANLUG010000362.1:0-3590 GCA_031363335.1 Gammaproteobacteria bacterium | reverse complement strand
GGTACGACACGCCGAGGTTGAACCACACCGAGCCGTTCGCATCGACCTTGCGCGGATCCCCGACGACGCGCTCGCACACCGCGATCGCGCGATCGAACTCGCCCTGTCCGGTGTAGCCGGCGCACAGGCCGTTGTCGGCGTTGACGATGGCGTTGGCGCGCTTGCCGAACTTGCGCTGCACGGTCTCGAGCTGCGTGACCGCCTTGTCGTAGTCGGCGGCGGCCTGGGGGCCCTTGCCGTCGCGCAGCGAGGTGCGCGCACGGCCGAGGTACGCGAAGCCCAGCCGGATCCGCGGCAAGACGTCTCCGCTCTCGAGCTCCGACGGACGCGCCGACAGGTACGCCTCGTTCGCGAAGCGCGGTTCCCGCGGCACATAGACGCCGTTCGAGAAGCCGAGGTGCTGATTCGCGTACGCGAGGTAAGTTGCGGTGGACGCGAGATACACGACGGCCGCGCGACGCTGCTGCGGCGCCGGGCGCACGAAGAAGGTCACGTGGTCTTCACTCTCTCCGAGCGTCAGCTTCGCGGCATAAACGCCGGAGGGCAGGTCGTCCGGTATTTTCCATCGGATATTCGGACGCCAGCCGGCGTCGGCCAGATCGTCGTCGTGGAAATGCACGGCCGCGTATTGAGCAGGATCCTCCCGCCAGTTGAATACGTCGCCGCGCCACCGCGCGCCCCTCACCGCACGCGTTGGCATCTGGAATATCGATCCGTGTCGACCGTGTCCAGATACGTCCGTGAGTCCGTTCGTTTCGATTCCGATCGCGAAGTCCCAGGCGCCCAGCAGTTCGGGGCGGGCAGGGCGAGACGTTTCCAGATCTGCGCACGCCGTGTCGCCGTCGAGCAAGGTGCCGTAGATCCGCACAGCTTCGATGCGTCCGTTGAAGTGCGCGACGCCGGGCGCTTCCCGCGCCAGCTCCCAGTCAGCGTGCGGCACGCTAAACGTGCCGGGTGCGTCGTGAGTAGATCGATGCGTCGCGGGTTGTTCGGCCGGTCCGTTCGGTATGCGGTCCAGCCGGACCTGAATCGACGCGCCGACCGCAACGACGATGCGGTGCCAGCGTCGCTCGGCGAGCGAAGCGGCAACGTCGACACGCGCATTGCCGACAGTGATTGCGATACCGGCGGCATTGACTGCGATGCGGAAATTACCGCCTCGCACGACTGTCTGATCGCGCGATTCGAGCAACGTCGGATAGAGGTAGCACGCGAACGTCAGCGCATCGAGCTGCGGCAGATCCGGCAGCACCGCGTATGACCCCGGTGTCAGCGGCTGTCGTTCGCCGGGATAGCGGCCCTGAAACGATGCGTGGACGGGAATCTCGTGAAAGCCGGTGCCGTGCGGCCGCGCGTCGCCGCAGATGAGACGGACCAGCGATGCGTCGTACGCTCCGGCGGTTTCGCAACTGACACACAGGTTCAGCGTGTCGCCTGCACAGACCGACAGCGGATCGGCGTAACCGACGAGTTCTTTGACGAAGCGATCCGACATCGCGGGGGCATCCCTATGGTTGCGGCGGGGAGGGCGCGCTCAGATAGCGAAGCAGCACCGCGTCGAGTTCACCGCTCGATTTCAACGTGGCCAACCACGTGTCGAGGTGCGCCCGCCAGCGCGGATCCTTCGGTATCAGATACGCCTTCTCGACTGTTTCGAACAGCGGCGGCGGATCGGCGACACATAGCGCAGGATTGGCTTGCGCTTCGAGGCGCGCCTCTACGGCGTCGGTGATCATCGCATCCGCATCGCCGGCCGCCAGTGCGCCGAAGATCGTGCGGTTATCGTCGTGCATGACGACGCGCGCGTGTTGAAGATGCTCGCGGACGAAGCGTTCGTTCGTGCCGCCCGGATTCACGATGACGGTCACCGATGGGTTGTCGAGTTGCGTGATGGTGTCGAATTTCCGCTGCGCCGCGCAGCGCGTGAGCACGGTCTTGCCGGTGGTGAAGTAGGCGGTGGTGAAGCAGCCGACCCGAGCGCGTTCGGTGGTCACCGAAATGCCGCTCATCGCGATGTCGTAGCGATTTGCCTGCAGATCCGCGGCGAGCATCGCCCACGTCGTATCGATCCACTGCAGTGAAACACCAAGATCCGCAGCGAGGTGCTTCGCCAGATCGGCGTCGATTCCGGTCGGTGTGGCGTCCGCGCCGACGAAACTGAAAGGGCGATAGTCGTTGGTGTGGGCGATGCGCAATACGCCGCGCGCGCGTACATCGGCGAGCACGTCGCGCCCGTCGCCTGCACATTCGGCAGCGCTCGCGTTCGATGCGCACAGCAGCAGCGCAAACAGCCACTCAATCGGACGCGGTATCACTCGGCTTCAGCAGATTATATTTCTTGAGATAGCCGCGCAGCTGGTGGTAGGTGAGCCCCAACAGTTCTGCTGCGCGGCGCTGGTTGAAGCGACCTTCTTCGAGGGCGCGGTTGAGCAGATCGATCTCGAACTCCTGAACCGTCTCCTTCAGATCGAGCGGCAGATCGATACCGGCCTTCGGCGTTGCAGTGGTAACCGGCGCGCTGCTGCGTGGACGAAACGGCGATTCGAATGGATCGAGCGTGACGACGTCGACCGGCTTCAATGGATCCGGATTGCGATAAACGCTGCGCTCGACGACGTTCTTCAACTCGCGCACGTTGCCCGGCCAATCGTGATTCGACAGTGCGTCGCGCGCGCGATCCGTGAAGCCGGGGAACAGCGTCTGACCGAGCTCGGTCGCCATGTTGATGGCGAAATGTTCTGCGAGTAGCGCGATGTCGTCGGGGCGCTGTCGCAGCGGCGGCAGCGTGATCACGTCGAACGCGAGTCGGTCGAGCAGGTCGCGCCGGAACACACCTTTGTCGGCGAGCGCAGGCAGATCTTCGTTCGTCGCCGCAACCAGCCGTACGTTGACGCGGATCGTCTTGTTGCCGCCGACGCGTTCGAATTCGCCGTATTCGATGATGCGCAGGATCTTCTCCTGCACCAGCTTCGACGTGGTCGCGAGTTCATCTAGAAACAAGGTGCCGCTATCGGCGCGTTCGAAACGGCCACGGTGATTGCGGGTGGCGCCGGTGAACGCGCCGATTTCGTGGCCGAATAGCTCCGATTCGAGCAGCGAATCGCTGATCGCGGCGCAGTTCATCTTGATGAATTCGGCGTCCCAGCGGTTCGACAGGTAATGCAGGCGCGCGGCGATCAGTTCCTTGCCGGTGCCGCGTTCGCCGACGATCAGCACCGGTTTTTCGAGTGGCGCGATCTTCGAAACGTCATCGAGCACCTGCAGAAACGCAGGTGCCTCCCCCAGCAACCGTTCGACTTCCCGATTCATTGCGCGATTCTGCCAACTGTTGGCGATATCCACCATGACTCGATCGCGCGGAATTCGGCCGTGCACACGCGCATCCGATGAATATCTTTGTATATCAGGGATTTAATGGATACCGGCGATGTGGCACGAATACTGATAAGGGGAATTGACGGAATCTTTCCGGACCGCAACGCCTCAGGAGGCAACGCACATGAGCATTTTTTCTCGCATGACGGACATCATCAATTCGAATCTGAACGCCTTGCTCGACAAGGCCGAAGATCCGGAAAAGATGGTCCGCC
>JANLUG010000880.1:0-1433 GCA_031363335.1 Gammaproteobacteria bacterium | reverse complement strand
CGTTCTCGAGGAACCTGGCGCCGTTGCCCGGAGCACGGCCGACGGTATGGAACGGCCGTTGCGCACCGTGGTACTGCAGCCCACGTTTCTCGTTGCGATGCTGGCAAGCGTGGTCGGCTATGGCGTGATGAATCTCGTGATGACGGCGACGCCCCTCAGCATGCACGTCCACGACGGACTGTCGTTGGGCGATACCGCCTGGGTCATTCAGAGTCACGTATTGGCGATGTATGTGCCGTCGTTCTTCGCGGGCGCGCTGATCGCGCGCATCGGCGTGGTCCGGATGCTGTTGCTCGGCGTGGCCGCGATGTTCGCGGCGCTGTTGTTCGGGCTGACGGGACACGCGGTCATCCACTATTGGTGGGCGCTCGTGTTCGTCGGCATCGGTTGGAACTTTCTATTCGTCGGCGGCACCGCGCTGCTCGTCGACAGCTACCGTCCGGTCGAACGGTTCAAAGCGCAGGCGGTTAACGAATTCAGCGTGTTCGGCGTGTCAGCCGTTGCGTCGTTGCTGGCCGGCACGTTGATCCACAGCTTTGGATGGAATGTGGTGCTTTGGTCTACGGTGCCGCTGCTGATCGGCACCGTGCTGGTGCTGTTCCGGTTCTCAATGCGACCAGGCGCGGTGCGGGCAGAGGCGTAGCGCGTTCAGTTCTTCACGCCGAGACGTTGGTGCATGATCGGGCTCGTCGTCGTGTATTGAAGGTGCACCTTCTTATCCGGTTCGATGCGGGCTTTGATGGCGAATGCCGCGAGCGCCGCTTCATGGAAGCCGGACAGGATCAGCTTCTTCTTGCCCGGATACGTCGCGATGTCACCCACGGCGTAGATGCCGGGCACGTTGCTCTCGAACTTCTCGGTGTCCGTTGCGATCTGGTTCTTGTCCAGAGCGAGACCCCACTCCGCGATCGGGCCGAGCTTCGGCGACAGGCCGAAGAACACCAGCAGATGATCGACCGGCAGTTTCGACAGCGATTCGTCCGGCGCGCGCACTTCGATCTGACGCAGTCGCGGTCCGTCCATTTCGAAGCCGACCACGTTGCCGACCGCGAACTTCATCTTGCCCGCGGCAATCAGCTGCTCCATTTTCGCAACGGATGCCGGTGCGGCGCGGAATTTGTCGCTGCGGTGTATCAGTGTCATCGACTTCGCGTGCGGCGCGAGTTCGAGCACCCAGTCGAACGCCGAGTCGCCGCCGCCGAGCACGATCAGTTCTTTGCCGTGGTACTGCCCCGGATCTCTGACGCGATAGAAGACCTGACGATCGACAAGATCGTCGACGCCGTCGACGCGCAACGGCATCGGCTGGAACGAACCGACGCCGCCCGCCACGACCACCGCCTTGCAGCGCAGTTCGGTTCCGGCGCTGGTCGATACGGTGAACGTGCCGTCTTCGTGCTTCTGTACCTGCGACACCTGTTGGTCGAGATGGA
>JANLUG010000275.1:0-2197 GCA_031363335.1 Gammaproteobacteria bacterium | reverse complement strand
ATCGAGGCGCTCACGCGGGAACGGCAACGCACACTGGCGACGTCGTTCGTCGGCGACTTCCTCGAAGGCTCGGACATCGATCGCAATCCGCTCTTCGACACGTGGCTCACGGCGCAGCGGCGCCGCTTCCGCGGTTGCCAGACCGCGCTGCTGGAGCATCTCGTCAAAGGCGTGCCAGACGCGGAAGCGTTCGGATACCTCGAGAAATGGTTGCAGCTCGCGCCGTTCGATCCGCATGCCCACGAATGCCTGCTCACGGCGCTTGCGCGCGATGGCCGGATTCGCGAGGCGGAAGAGCATCTGGCGGCCACCGCGCGATTGTTCGAAGAAGAAGGCCTCGACATCGCGCCGATTCGCGACGCGTGGCGCTCGGCCAGGGCACAGCGAGGCGCAGCGTTTGCGAAATCCGTCGAAGTCGATGCAGCGGCGGTGGTGCGCGATCCGCATCGCGCGTCGATTGCGGTTATGCCGTTCGTCGACGGATCGATTGCTGTGGATGCGCGCGGCGGCGCGGCTGATGCGCTAGCGCACGATGTGATCACGCGTCTGGCGCAATTGCGCAGCCTGTTCGTCATTGCACAGGGCAGCGTGTTCGCGCTGCACGAGCGACGCATCGGAGCGGAAGAAGCGGGGCGGATGCTGAACGTCGATTATGTCGTCAGCGGCTCGGTGCGCCGCGATGCCGAACGCTTGAGCGTCACCGTGGAACTGGCCGAAGCGCGCACGGCGCGGATCGTGTGGGCCGACGTGTTCAATCGCACGCCGGACGATACGCTCGCCGTGCTCGATGAGATCGGCAACCGGATCGTTGCGTCGATTGCGAGCGAGATCGAAACGATCGAACGCAATCGTGCCATTCTGAAACCGCCGAACTCGCTCGACGCGTGGGAAGCGCACCACCGGGGCCTGTGGCATATGTATCTGTTCACGAAGCACGACAACGCACGCGCGCAACAGTTCTTCGAAATGGCGGTGCGGCTCGATCCGACGTTCGCGCGCGCGCATGCCGGCCTTTCGTTCACGCACTTCCAGAATGTGTTCCAAGGTTGGGGCGCGCGCGATGCAGAGAGCGATCTGGCATTCGAGGCTGCGGGCCGCAGCGTGATGGTGGACGATCGCGATCCGGCCGCGCACTGGGCGATGGGTCGCGCGTTGTGGTTGCGCGGGCGCCACGATCAATCCGTTGGCGAACTCGAGCGCAGCATCGACCTGAGCCCGAACTTCGCGATGGGTCACTACACGCTCGCCTTCGTCCACTCGCAGGCCGGCGATCCGCACGCGGCGATTGCATCGTCCGACCGCGCGCGCCAGCTGAGCCCGTTCGATCCGCTGCTGTTCGGCATGCTCGGCTCGCGCGCGATGGCGCTGGTGCGGCTTGGCCAGTTCGACGAAGCCGCGGCGTGGGCGGTCAAGGCGGCGGCGCGGGCGAACGCGCATCCGCACATTCTGGCAATTGCGGCGTACAGCCTGGCGTTGGCGGGTTCGGTAGAGGACGCGCGAGGTTATGTCGCGGCCATTCACAAGACGCGGCCGCAATACGGCGTTGCGGATTTCATCGGTGCGTTCCGATACGACGCCGACGGCGAAGCGCTGTTCCGCCGAGGCGCCGAACGTATTGAGAAACACGCCACTGGGCGGCAACATCGCGAAGGCGTCATCGACACCTCAGGTACCGCGAAATGACCGCCCCCAATCTCAAGATTGTTGACGTGAAAGCGTTCGTGCCGGCGTGCGATTTCGAGCAGTCGAAGCGCTTTTACGAGGCGATCGGCTTCACGCTGGAGTGGGCGAACGAGGGCATGGCGTCGTTCCGCAACGGGCCGTCCAGCTTCCTGCTGCAGAAATTCCACGTGCCGGATCATACGGCCAACTTTCAGATGAGCTTGCTCGTTGAGGATGTCGACGCGTGGTGGGCGCACGTTGCGGCTGTGGCGAAAGAGTTCGGAATAGCCGTCGAAGAACCGGCCGACCGGCCGTGGGGATTGCGGGATTTTCCGCTGTTCGACCCGAGCGGTGTGTAGCCCGTCACGTTGAAGCGAGGAAAGGCGTCATCAGCGATGCCGATCAGCCCCAGCTTGGTTGGGTAGTTTTTTCCCAGCCCCTGGGTGAACGCGAACGTGGTGCGGTCCACCAGGCCGAAGCGGAATTCGTTGATGACCGTGGGCCGTAGAATCGCCGTCCACGAAGCGAGCAGGTT
>JANLUG010000142.1:0-3316 GCA_031363335.1 Gammaproteobacteria bacterium | reverse complement strand
CTTCCGCGACCGAGCGTTGACCAGGAACGTCTTGTGATTGTGCAGTACGGGTTTGAATTTTAGATCAGCCATCTTTTGCGTCCCTCAGGCGTCATTCCGTCCACGTCAGCACATCACCGCCCTTGCCCATCAGTGCGGTGCCGGGGAACACCCGCAGTCGCCACGGTTCGAGACACAGCGCCGCGAAGTTCGGCGAGGTCGGGCTGTCCCAGCCGGGAATCATCGCCGGGTCGTAGCCGACCGGCGCCGGACCTTCCTTGAACATGCGCCACACCTTTTTGCGCGTGTCATCGTCGAACGCCCACGTCGCGCGACATTCGGCGACGCACGTGTCGTGCGACGGTGTCCAGTAGTTGCACGAGACGTATGCGCTCGCGTTCAAGTGCGCGCGCTTCGTCGGAGTTGGACCTGTGGCAATCCAGCCGATCAGCTCGCGGCCGTCCCATTGCCAGATCGGATGCAGGACGCGCGAACGCGGTCGTCCGTCGCTGTCGACGGTTGCGACGCTGCACCAGACGATCTGGTGGGCCATCTTCAAGAAGGTAGGGGCCACTTGCTTCAGGGTACTCACGACGACTCTCCTGCATGCGAAACGATGGGCTGCAAGGTTAGGATGACGCACGTTGCAAGTCGATCACGATGAGGACTACCGATGAATTCCGCAGCACCCCTCGACGTTACCGAACACACGCTGAAGACCGGCGCGCATACGACCTTCTATCTCGCGGCAGGACCGTCCGACGGACCGCTGATTGTATTCGTGCACGGCTGGCCGGAGCTTGCGATCAGCTGGCGCCATCAGTTGCCTGCATTCGCGGCGCTCGGCTTTCGCGCGATCGCGCCGGATATGCGCGGTTACGGCCGTTCGTCGACGTATCGGACACACGACGCGTTTGCGCTGCAGAACATCGTCGGCGACATGATCGCCCTGATCGATTCGTTGGGGCGCGAACGCGCGGTGTGGGTCGGTCACGATTGGGGCAGTCCGGTTGTTTGGAGCGTCGCGAGCCATCATCCCGAGCGCTGTGCCGCTGTTGCGAATCTGTGTGTGCCTTACTACACGCTCGAGCGAGGTCTGGACGCGTGTCTCGATCTGGTCGATCGGAAGCTCTATCCCGCAGATCAGTACCCTGCCGGGCAGTGGGAGTATCAGCTGCACTACCAGGAGGACTTCGCCGGCGCGACGCGGGAGATGGATTCGAATCCGTACAACATCGCGAAACTGCTGTTCCGTAAGGGCGATCCGAGCAGCTTCGGTCTGCCGTCGGGAACCGCGATGGTACGGCGCAACGGCAACTGGTTCGGCGGTGGCGAAATCCCGTCGTTGCCGCGCGACACCGACGTCGTTACCGAAGCGGATGTGTGCGCGTACGCCAGCGCGCTGGCGCGCAACGGTTTCTTCGGTCCGAACTCGTACTACATGAATCACCACGCCAATGCGGCCTACGCATCGCGCGAGGCGAACGACGGTTATCTCGACATGCCGGTGTTGTTCATCGCCGCTCAGTACGACTCCACGTGTGAGTCCATCACGTCGCGGCTCGCCGAACCGATGCGCACCTATTGCCGGCGCCTCAGTGAAACGGTTGTGTATTCCGGTCACTGGATGGCGCAGGAGAAGCCACTCGATGTCAACGCGGCGCTCGCGCGATGGCTCGCGACATCCGTCACCGACAGCTGGCCGGTGGCGCGCGCAGGAGCAGCACAGTGACAGAACCGTTGAGCGGAATCCGGGTGCTGGAAATGGCAACCGCCATTCAAGGACCCGGCGCGGCGATGTTCCTCGGCGACATGGGCGCCGAAGTGATCAAGGTCGAACCGCCGATCGGCGACGGCAGTCGTTACCACCGCGGCGCGAACAACACGCTGCCGCCCGAAGCAATGAATTCCCAGTTCATTTCGATGAACCGCGGTAAGCGCAGCGTCTGCATAGACTACAACACCGAACTTGGCCGTCGCGTCGTCGAACGATTGCTCGGCCAGTGCGATGTGTTCCTGACGAACTTCCGCACCTCGGCATTGACGCGCATGGGGCTCGACTTCGCGACGTTGCACGCGCGTCACCCGAAACTGATCCACGCATCTGTGAACGGGTTCGGCCCGCTCGGACCCGATGCCGATAAAGCGATGCTCGATGGCGCGGCGCAGGCGCGCGGCGGTGTCGTTGCGATCACGGGTCCCGCCAACGGCCCCGCAATGCCGCCGGGCGCTGCGATTGCCGACACGGCGGGAGCCATGCAGTTCGCGCTTGCGGTGATGACCGCATTGTTCGCGCGCGAACGCACCGGCATCGGCCAACAGGTGCAGAGTTCGTCGCTCGGCGCGCAACTGTTCCTGCAGATGTGGGAGATCCAACACACGATCATCACCGGAAAATCGCTTGCCCGCGCCGGTGCGCATCATCCGAACATTCTGAGTCCTTACGGCGTCTACCAGACGAGCGACGGTGGCGCATTCCTGTTTGCAGTCGCCATGACGGACGCGTCGTGGCTCGCGTTCTGCGATTTCGCGGGTCTGCCGGATCTCGCCGCGGATGAGCATTGGAATACCGGCGGAAAACGCATCGGCGGGGCCGGCGACCCGACTAACGTCGACGCATCGCGCGCGCGGATGGCGGAGGCTTTCGCAAAAAAGACGACCGCGGAGTGGGGCGCCTTCCTCGCCTCCCAGCCGGAGATCATTTACGAACGCGTGCGCGACTATATGGATGTGTTGGCGGATCCGCAGAACGCCGCGAACGGCTACATCGTCGACATGGACCTGCCGGTGATCGGTCCGTCGAAGGTGGTCGGTAATCTGATCGCGTTCAGCACGACGCCGGGTTCGGTGAAGGGGCCGCCGCCGACATTGGGCGAAGGCACCGCCGAAATCATGCGATGGCTCGACTTCCGCGGCGACGAGATTGCGGCCGTGGTAACGCACGCAACCGCGCAACGCGAGGCGCTCATTGCCGCCGCCGCTGCGCCGGCCGCGAAGTAAGGTTACTTCTCGCTGAGTTGTACCAGCACGCCGTTCGCTGAAGCAGGGTGCACGAACGCGCCGCCGATCGTACGCACTGCGTTGTCGTTCAGCGCTTTGACGGTTGCCTCGCGATCGTCGATCGCGAATGCCACGGTGTGCACCCCCTCACCGAGCTTGTTCAGCGACCCCGCGATCGGCGAGCTGTCGTCGGTCGGCTGAATCAGTTCGAGAAACGTACCGTTGTCGAAGTAGAAGAACGCCTGATCCGCCTTTAACGCGCTCGACGACGCACGCTTCGGTTCGATGTCGAGGATTTTCTTGTAGCCGTCTACCGCTGCGTCGAGATTCTTCACGC
>JANLUG010000122.1:0-8552 GCA_031363335.1 Gammaproteobacteria bacterium | reverse complement strand
CGTACGCGCCGGCCGCGAGGTGGATGGTCTTGAATATCGGTGTGATTCCGCACTCGAGCACCATGTGGATGTGATTGGTCATCCAGCAATACAGGTGCAGCCGCGATTCGTAGCGCGACATCGCGTCCGAAAGCAGAGATTCCCAGCGGTGACGATCTTGCGCGTCGTTGAAGATCGCTTGTTGCCGATTACCCCGAAGCGTCACGTGATAGAACGAGTTCGGTGCGTGCGGTGGACGGATACGCATGATGCAAAGTGTCGAAAGCTCGAAGCGATGGATTTTCGGCTGATGCGGGGCAGGTTGGTGTAGTCCATCACCCTTCGCATCCCGACGAACAAGTCAAAACGCGGTGCCAGGCACCGTCTCGATCCCAACAAGTCAAAACGCGGTGCCAGGCACTGGTCGAGTGAGCGAACGCGTCGGTTCCTGATATCGTCGCGGCTCTTAGGGGGGATTCACGATGTCCGAACGCCTGTCGATCGATGTGTTCTGGTCGTTCCGCAGTCCGTGGTCATATCTCGCGACGCCGCGGCTGGTGGAGTGGTCGCGCGTGTACGAACTCGACGTCGTGTTCCGGCCCGTGTATCCGCTGGCAATCCGTACGCCAGAATTTTTCGATCGCGTCCACCCGTTGTGGTTTCCGTATTTCATGACGGACGTGCATCGTGTCGCGCAGATGCTGGAGCTGCCGTTCCGGTGGCCGCAGCCGGATCCGGTCGTTCAGGAGTTTCGCGATGGCCGGCGCGTCACCGGCGAGACGCAACCGTATATCCATCGGCTGACCCGGCTGGGCGCCGTGGCCGCAGAGCTCGGCCGCGGCATTCAGTTCGCCGACGAAGTGTCGCGCGTGATCTGGGGCGGCACCGAGAACTGGCAGCAAGGCAATCACCTCGCGGAAGCGGCGCGCCGTGCCGGGCTCGATCTTGCCCGACTGGACGCGCTCGCGGTTTCAGACGTCGATCGAATCGAGGCGAACATCGCGGTGAATCAGGTCGCGCACGAAGCGGCCGGGCATTGGGGCGTACCGACGATGGCGTTCCGCGGCGAAGCGTTCTTCGGCCAGGACCGGCTCGATGTGCTGTTGTGGCGGTTGAAACAAAACGGACTGCGCGTCACGGAAGACAAGTTGAGATGAAACAACCGATAACAGTATTACTGCTCGCGATGCTCGCCGTGGCCGCGTGCAGTCCACGCTCGGACGATCGTTCAACGCCCGCTTCCGGCGTTTCCGGCGCAGATGCCAACGGACACATTGAGGCGTCCAGCTTCACCGCGCGCATCAATTCGGCCGTTGGCACTGACCTGCCGCTGACCGATACCGCCGATTTCGACGCGGTCAACAAAGGCTTCATCGCGAAGGACGACCCACTCGTGGTCAAAATGGCGGACGGCCGCGTGATCTGGAATGCGCCGGCTTACGCCTTCGTCGACGGCGATGCACCCGCGAGCGTGAACCCGTCGCTGTGGCGGCAGGCGAAATTGAACGACGTGTACGGCCTGTTCAAAGTCACCGACGGTATCTTTCAGGTGCGCGGCTACGACATTTCGAACATGAGCGTCATCGAGACCGCGAACGGCCGCATCCTCGTCGATCCTCTCACGTCGACGGAAACGGCGGCCGCCGCGCTCGCACTCGTCAATCGTGCGCTCGGCGAGCGACCCATCGTTGCCGTGATCTTCACGCACAGCCACGTCGACCACTTCGGCGGCGTCGGCGCCGTGGTCGATGCGGAGTCGGTGCGCAGCGGCAAGACGCGCGTCATCGCGCCGCTCGGTTTCATGAAGGAAGCGCTCAGCGAGAACGTGCTGGCCGGCGCCGTGATGGGGCGTCGTGCGCAATATATGTACGGCAACAATCTGTCGCGCGATGCGCGCGGCCACGTCGATACCGGCCTCGGCAAAGGACCGGCGGTCGGCGGCTTGTCGATTGTCGCGCCGACCGACACGGTCGATCACACAGGCCAGGAGATCGACATCGACGGCATGCACTTCGTGTTCCAGTACGTGCCGGATTCGGAAGCACCGGCCGAGCTGACGTTCTTCCTGCCGCGGCTGCAGGCGTTCTGCGGCGCGGAGATCGTCTCGCACACGATGCACAACCTCTACACGCTGCGCGGCGCGAAAGTGCGCGATGCGGCGAAGTGGAGCGGCTACATCGACGAGGCGATCGACCTGTTCGGCACCGACACCGAAGTGGTCTTCAACAGCCATCACTGGCCGGTGTGGGGCAACGCGCAGGTGCTCGATTATCTGAAGAAGCAGCGCGACCTGTATGCGTTCATTCACGATCAGACGCTGCATCTCGCGGCGGCCGGTCTAACGCCCCGTCAGATCGCCGAAACGATCAAGCTGCCGAAGAGCCTGGAGAACACGTTTGCGGATCGCGGTTACTACGGCACGCTCAAGCACAACGCGAAGGCGGTGTATCAGTTCTATTTCGGCTGGTTCGACGGCAATCCGGCAAACCTCGATCCGTTGCCGCCGCCGGAACTCGGCAAACGCTACGTCGATGCGATCGGCGGAGCCGCGAAGGTGCTGGCGGTTGCGCAGACAGCCTACGACGCCGGCGATTATCGATGGGCGGCGACGCTGCTCGACAACCTCGTGTTTGCCGAACCGGACGACGGCGCCGCAAAGGATCTGTTGGCGCGCACGTACGATCAGCTCGGTTATCGCGCCGAGTCCGGCCCGTGGCGCGATTTCTATCTCACCGGCGCGCAGGAATTGCGCCACGGTGTACCTGTTGGCAGCGCGGGCTTAGGAGGCTTGCTCGCGAGTGTTCCGATCGAGACCGTGTTTGCGGCGATGGCAACGCAGATCGACGGCGCGGCGGCCGACGGCAAGCACGTCACGGTCAACGTGACATTCACGGACCTCAAACGCTCGTTCGTGCTCGAACTGGAGAATTCAGTGCTGCATCACAAGGAATCTCAGCCGGTCAAAAGCGCCGATGTGACCGTGCGGCTGACGAAGCACTTCTGGCTGAGCTTTCTCTCGAAGCAGGCGTCGGTGAAAGACCTGGTTTTCTCCGACGCACTCGATATCGACGGCGACCGTCTTGCGCTCGTATCGCTGCTGAAACTCGTGCAGCCGGCGACGCCGGGATTTCCGATCGTGACCCCCGCATCCATCGCGCAGTGAGCGATCCGGAAGAGCACGTCCGAGGACTCACAGAAGCAGACGCTCAGGCGCGCCTGAGCCTCGAAGGCTACAACGAGCTGCCGCAACCCGATCGGCGCACGTCGTTCCGTATAGTTGCCGAAGTAATGCGTGAGCCGATGCTCGCGCTGCTGGTCGGCGGCGGTGTGGTGTATCTCGCGTTGGGGGATCTGAAGGAAGCGCTGATCCTGCTCGCCTTTGCATCGATGTCGGTCGTGATCACTGTGGTGCAGGAGACGCGCACCGAAAGAGTTCTGGAAGCGCTGCGCGACCTGACCAGCCCACGCGCACTCGTCATACGCGATGGCGAGCGTCGGCGTATCGCCGGACGGGACGTGGTGCGCGGCGATGTCATCGTGCTGTCGGAGGGCGACCGTGTACCCGCCGATGCGGTGCTGCGTGAAAGCCACGATCTGCAGACAGATGAATCGTTGCTCACGGGTGAATCCGTTCCGGTGCGGAAGGTGGCTGTCGCGATCACCGCGATCGTAGCGCCGTCTCGACCAGGCGGGGACGACCTGCCATTTGTATTTTCCGGTGCGCTCGTGGTGCGCGGATCTGCGATCGGTGAGATTACAGCCACCGGCATCCGCAGCGAGATCGGCAGGATCGGTTTGTCGTTGCGCTCGCTCGAAACGGAGCCGCCGCGGTTGCAGGCGCAAACACGCAGGCTCGTTCGGATCTTCGCGATCATAGGTGGTGCCGTCAGCGCCTTAGCAGTGCTGTTGTACGGTACGCTGCGCGGCGGCTGGCTCGATGCGCTGTTGGCGGGCATTGCCCTCGGCATGTCGATGCTACCGGAGGAGTTCCCGGTAGTATTGACCGTGTTCATGGCGATGGGCGCATGGCGCATATCGCGGGCGCGTGTGTTGACCCGTCGCGCCGCCGCCATCGAAACGCTCGGCTCGGCAACGGTGCTATGTACCGACAAGACAGGCACGTTGACGCAGAACCGGATGTCCGTTGCCGAACTACGCGTGCTCGGCGGCGCGACGTTTCGAACGAATGACCCTGCTGCCGCGCTTCCTGAGAGACTCCGAGATGTCGTCGGCTACGGCGCTCTTGCGAGTGCGCAGGAGGCTGTCGATCCGATGGAAAAGGCAATCGCCGAATTCGCTCGACAGCATCCTTCGGAAGCCGGACTCGGGAACGATCGGGTACTCGCGCGTGCGTATGGGCTCAGGCCAGAGCTTCTCGCGATGTCGCATGCATGGCAGACGGGGGCCGGCGACGGGTTCGTCATCGCAACGAAAGGCGCGCCGGAAGCAGTCGCGGATCTGTGCCGCCTTCGGAACTCCGACGGCGCGGCACTTCGCGACGCGGTCGATGCGATGGCGGCCGATGGATTGCGCGTGCTCGGTGTGGCGCGAGCGACGTTCGCCGGTGGTGTGTGGCCCGAGTCGCAGCGCGACTTCGCATTCGAGTTCGTGGGCTTGATCGGACTGGCGGATCCGTTGCGGCCGAGCGTGCCGGCCGCCGTTGCGGACTGCCGATCCGCCGGTATCCGGGTGGTGATGATCACGGGCGACTATCCGGCGACCGCCAGAGCCATCGCGCGGCAGGCGGGTCTCGATGCGACCGATGTGCTAACCGGTGAAGAACTGCTGGCCCTTGGAGATTCCGCACTGGCGGAACGGGTGCAAAGCGCGACCGTGTTCGCGCGAATCATGCCCGAGCAGAAGTTGCGCATCGTCAACGCGCTGAAGGGCAACGGCGAGATCGTTGCGATGACGGGCGATGGCGTCAACGATGCGCCGTCGCTGAAGGCCGCGCACATCGGCATCGCAATGGGTGGTCGCGGCACCGACGTCGCGCGCGAAGCATCGTCGATCGTATTGCTCGATGACGATTTCGGATCGATCGTCACGTCGGTGCGGCTCGGACGGCGCATCTACGACAACCTCCGCAAGGCGATGGCCTTCATCTTCGCGGTTCATGTGCCGATCGCGGGACTTGCGCTGCTGCCGCTGCTGTTCGGGTTACCGATCGTTCTAGGGCCGATCCACATCGCGTTTCTCGAGTTGGTCATCGACCCGGTATGTTCACTCGTGTTCGAGGCGGAAACCGAGGAGGACGACGTCATGCGCAGGCCGCCCCGGTCGCCCGATCAACCGCTGTTTTCGCGCTCGCTGATTGGTTGGAGCGTGCTGCAGGGTGCGATCGCCTTCGTGTTGGTTGGCGCGATCTTCGTCATCGCCTCATCGCGTGGACTGCCGGAAGCGGAGGTGCGCGCGCTGGCATTCTTCTCGCTCGTTCTCACGATCATCAGTCTGATCTTCGTCAATCGCTCCTTCAGCGCGTCGCTGGTCACCGCGCTGACGCGACCGAATCGGGCGCTTGTGTGGGTGCTCCTCGCAGTAGCGACGATCCTCGGTATGACGTTGCTGTGGCCGTTCGCAAGCGAATTGTTCGCATTCGGTCCGTTGCACCTGGATGACATTGCATTGACGCTCGGCGCGGGTGCTTTCGTGCTGCTCTCACTCGAAATGTTGAAGCCGCATTGGCGCGCGCGATTGCGCACGTAACGATCCCATCAGCACCGCTGCCGCCGCGAAGGGCGTCATGCCTTCGTGAAAGCGTCCGTCATCGCGGCCATCTGGTTCAGGTGCGCAACGAACGGGTCGACGTCGGCGTCCCGATGCCAGGTGTATTCGGCGCCGATCGCGATGCGTTCCGCGACATCCTCGCCGAACAGCCGAGCGATGATCGCCAGCGACATGTCCATACCCGCCGACACGCCTGACGACGTCACCACGGCGCCGTCGTCGACCCAGCGCGCCGTCTCGATCCACTCCACTGCGTTGCTCTGTGCAACGGCCAGGCTGAAGAACTGTTTGTTCGAGGTCGCGCGATGTCCGTCGAGCACGCCGCTCTTCGCGAGCAGTGCGGAACCGCTGCACACGGACGAGGTGATCTGCGCGCGGCCGGCGCGATCGCGCAGGAATGCCATCAGCTTCTCGTTGGCGAGCTCGGGAAAGGTGCCGATGCCGCCGGGGATCAACAGCAAATCCAGTTGCGGTGCATCGTCGAAGCCGACCTCCGCGATTACGTGCGGGCCAACGGGGCCGTCAGGAACGATGCCGGCCGCGACCGGACCGGCGCGCTCCGCGATGATGTATGCCTTCAGCAGTCCGGTTCCGACGGCGGTGAACATCTCGAGCGGTCCGAATACGTCGAGCAGTTCGAAGCCGGGGTAGAGAATCACGCCGAGCGTGAGCGGTCGGGAAGGAGAGGATGTGTCGTTCATTTCAATATCCGTTCAATTCGCGGCGGGTTGCTGGCAAGATCGAAGGCAGATTCTAACTTCATCGATGAGTCGCCGCTGATGCATACACCGTATCCGGAACTCAACGGTCGCGCCCAGGGCTGGCTGAAGTTCGTGCATCGCAAGGCAACGACGCCGGACGACTGGTCGTCGACAGGTGCGCCGCGCAGCTGGTGGGACCAGTACTCGACGCCGCCCATGACGAACTATCCACGCTTCGATCTCGCCGATTCCGCCTACGCCGTTGCGTTGATGGCCGACAAGACACCGGCATGGCGCGAGGTCTATTCGAAGGTCCTCGACGAACTGGTTCAACGCCATACGACGTTCTGGGCGGCGGTGGATTGGCTGACGCAGATCGGTCCGGACCCAAAACGGAAGATCTATCCGGAAGCCTGGCGAGGCACGTTGATCCCGGAGCATCTGTGGGGCAACTACGACTCACCGGGCTGGACCGCGAACGGCATCGAGCCGTGGGGGCTGCAGCCTGATCCGATCCGCGCCGACGGCATGCTGTTCTATAAGGGTTTTTTCAATCTGATCATGAGCCTGCATCGATACGTCAGCGGCGACGATCGATGGAACCGGCCGTTCTCGATCACCGGGCTCGAGAACCGTCAGTTCGAGTGGACGCACGAACGCGTCGCGAATCATCTGACGGATCAATGGCGGCGCAACCCGGAAGGCCCGCATTGCGAGAACACCAAGATCTGGCCGTACTGTCTGTCGGCAGCCGGGCTGGGGCTGAAGATGTTCGATCAGGTGGCTGGTCGCCGCACGCACGCGGTTGCGGAGGCGTGGTTTGATTTCGCGCGCAAGCACTACATGGAGTTCGTCGACGGCAAGCTGACATCGGTTGCGTTGTACTACGACCCGGTCGTCAACCATGTCCATCACGTCGGTACCTCCGGCGGTCTTGCTGCGGCGTGGTATGTGTTGCCGCAGAACCCGCCGCTGGCCGAATTGATGTATCTCGCCGCGGTCGAGAGCATCGGTTGGCGTAATCCGCGCGTGCCGGTTGCGATTCCGCCGGATCCGCGCGGTCTCGTGATGGGCGCAATGCTCGCGCGCGAATTCGGCGACGTAGTGACTGAAGCGCGCTTGCACGACACGCTCGAGCGCGTGGCCGATCCGCGCTTCTTCGGTGTCGGGGATCGCGAATTCGGCTTCTGGTTCCACTACCACGAGCCGTGGCCGCGCGGCCAGTTGAGCGCCAGCCTGATGGTCACCGAAGTGGCTGATCCGGGCGATTGGCAACGCTTGTTCAACAAACCGAACCTGACGAAGTTCGTCGAGCCGACGGTGGAAGGCGTCGACTTCCCAACGATTGGCTTGAGTCAGGCCTGGAACGATCTCGAACACGGCATGCTGCAGCTGCGCACGTACGTCGCGACGCCATCGGAGCGCGGCCGTCAGACACACTTCAAAGTGACGAACATCCCCGATGTGGACGACGTATTCGTGCGCTGCAACGGTGAAGAGTTCCGCGGCTGGTCGCGCGTGGGCGACCACAGCATCGACATTCTGACAAACGTCGACGAGAACACGTTTCAGGTGTTTACCGGCTATCGCTCGGAGTCGCAGCACAACGCGGTGCGCGACATCGGTGAGCTCAGCGTCGGCGTGTCGCCGGTGTCGCTGTCGTTGACCACGCCTGCCACCACGACGCCGCCGGGTCGCGATACGATCGCGCGCGCAACCGCGTGTCCGTGTTGTGCCTGATCCAAAGTGACGAGAGGTAACGAGAGGTAACGATGTCGCTTGTTCATCTGCCGGCGCAGCCGCCGAATGTCGCGTGGCCGACCGAGTCATGGACCCATACCGTGCCGGCGTCGCGCGATCCGGAGGCTTTCGCGCGGCATACCGAGGCACTGTTTTCGCTGACGGCTGCGCAGGGGGTCACGTATGCGCTGCTGATCGTGCGACGTGGTGAGCTGATATACGAACGCTATGCAGCCGGCGCCAACAACTTTTATCTGCAGTATTCGTGGTCGATGGCGAAGAGCATCGCGCATGCGCTCGTCGGTATCCTGGTGCGGCAGGGGCGCATCGATATCAAGGCGCCCGCTGCTGTGCCGGAATGGCAGCGCGCAGGCGACCCGCGCCGAGACATCACGCTCGACCAGC
>JANLUG010000077.1:0-5483 GCA_031363335.1 Gammaproteobacteria bacterium | reverse complement strand
CGACGTCGAGGTGGCCGAAGAGTTGCGCCAGATCTCGCGCGCATTGCTGCGAATCGAATCCGGCGAATACGCGAACTGCACATCGTGCGGCGAAAGAATTCCCACCGCTCGCTTAGAGGCCATGCCCACGACAGGCCGCTGCGTCGACTGCGCGACAGAGGCCGAGCGCCACTAGTCGCGCTACATCAATTCGTCTCCATGAGCAGCTCGTAGCAGCGCACGCGTTGCCTGAACTCGTGCGTGATGCTGACCACAAACAGTTCCTCCGCACCGTAACTCGCGGCCAATGCTTCGAGCTGCGCGCGCACGGGAACCTTGGTGCCCAGAATCTGATGTTCGCGACGCGAGGCAATCCGTTCCCGCTCGGCGGGCGTCATGTCGTAGGCGAGCGCTTCAGCCGGCGACGGGAACGGCCCGAACTCACCTTTCTCCACGCGCAGCCGCCACAGATCCCTGCACTGCGCCAGCAGCTGCGCCTCGGCATCGCTGTCGGCACATATCACGAATACGCCAAGGCCGACGCGCGGCACTGGACAGATGTCCGACGGCCGAAATGTGTCGCGATAGATCTGACAGCTCGATGCAGCCGCATCGGGGCTGATGAAGTGCGCGAACGACAGCGGCAAACCGAAGTGAGCGGCGAGGCGCGCACCGTCTTCCGTTGATCCCAGCATCCACATTTCCGGCGTCGTTGCGGGTGCCGGGGTAACGCGTACCGCGTTCAGGGCTTCGGTGTAGGGCGGCTGTTCGCTGACGAATGCCTTCAGGTCCGCAAGCTTCGCCGGAAAATACTCGATGCCGATCTTGGAGCCATACGCCAACGCAACTGCCGTAATGCCGTCGCTTCCAGGCGCACGACCGATGCCGAGATCGATGCGGCCGGGATACAGCGTCTCTAGCAATCTGAAGTTCTCGGCGACTTTCAGCGGGCTGTAGTGCATCAGCATCACGCCGCCCGAACCGACGCGGATGCGCTGATCATATCGGATCGATTCAGCTCAATCGTCCAGCGCCCGCAATCGATGCTGATGCTTGTCGATGTCGAAGAAGCTCAGCGCTACGCCGGCGCCGATCAGCAAAGCGCCGATGATCAGGAACGCATCCTGCGAATCGATTCGCCCGGCAATCGATGCGAAAGCCGCGGCTCCGATCGAACGATTGAGATTCGACAACGACATATAGACCGCGAATTGAGTAGCCGCAACGCGCGACCAGCACACGTTCATCGCGAGCGCGATGAACGACACGAACAGGATCCGGCTACTCAACGCTTGGATAATCCAGATGGATATGACGTAGCCGGTGTTGGGCCACCATGAAGATGAGAATGCGAAGGTAAGCGTCGCGGCGGCGCCTGACGCCATTCCAACAAGGTATAGCCGCTTGATTCCGAAGCGGTCGATGAGCGGCCCGAGTAACACACCCATGATTGCAACGGGGACGCCCATGTACCCCTGGAAAGACGAGTATTCGACACTCGAAAAATGCAGCGTCTGTACCGCAAAAACCGGAAATAAGCTGATCGCGATGCCGTCGCGGACCCGCACCAGAAACTCTACCAGGACCAGCAGCAGACTCATCGGCAGAAAGAACGCGCGCAGAAGGCGGGAGAAAATTCCCGCGAACGTCGTCTCGGGCGCGTGATCGCGGATCGCTGCGGAGCCGACGCTCCAGGGTAAGACGCGTTCGCCGCCGCGCTCCCGCGTCAGCGTGATCAACAGGAGCACCGCACCGATGATGACGGTGCCCGCCGAGGCCGCGGTCTGCAATCCGCCCGCGTTCAGGAGCACACCTGACAACGCAGCAAAGGAGGAAAAACCGGCGACCTGACCGAACGCCATGAGCGCGTTAGCGCGACCTCGTTCCGAGAACGGCAGTACGTCGATCGCCATGCCGTCCACTGCCACGTCCTGAACGGCTGCGAACGCGTTGGTCGCGAATGCGAGCATCGTGAGCAACGCGATCTGCGCCACCGGGTCCGACACGAATGCGAGCGATCCCATCGACACGGTCAACCCGAGCTGCGCGGCCATCACCCAAGGTCGTCTTCGGCCCATAGCCGGGAACGCAAACCGATCCATGAAGGGGCCGGCGAACAGCTTTAGTCCCCAAGGGAGGCCGGTAATTCCCTGGTATGTCGCAATCTCGGCAAGGCTCGCGCCATGCTCTGCAAGCCAGGCGGGAACCGCGATCGTGAGCAGTCCGATCGGAATTCCCTGCGCATAGTAGAACGCCGTGAACGAGGCGAGTCTGAGCCAGCGCGATTCCGTCAGGGAGCCTGCGATCAACATGCGAAGCCGCAAAGGGACGCGGCATTAGACCATAGCATCAACGCCACCACCGGGCGGCGCTGTGGCATCGTTGGGACATCGCGCGTAGATTACCCACCCGTAGGCACCCACCGCACACCCAACTCAACGGAGATACCAATGCTTATCCTGCGCTGGCTCGGCATTGTTCTCGCCACGCTCGTGCTCGCCGCAGTGGCGGTCATCGTTGTCGCGCGTTTCCACGACGGTCCGCTCGGCATCATCGCGGGCGGTGCGTTGGTGCACGGCGATCTCGTCACGGGACCAGAGCCGGACTGGCGGTTTGTTCACGACGTGAACACAGTCGAGTTTCAACTGGTGTCACCGGAGCGCTCCCGCACGACCTGGATTCTGGAGGTGGGCGGCAAGATCTATATTCCGTGCGGATACATGACCAGCGCGGTCGGGCGTCTCTGGAAGCATTGGCCCATCGAAGCCGAGAAGGACGGGCGCGCCATTCTGCGCGTCGGCGACAAGCGGTATGAACGACAGTTGGTGCGCATCCAAAGCGGTGACCTGCTCGGACCGTTGACACTGGAAATCAGTCGCAAGTACGGCGCGCCGGCAACGCCGGAAGCCGTGACATCCGGCAGCCTCTGGCTATTCGAACTCGCGCCGCGGCCGTTGGAAGGCTGAATAGGTCGACCAGAGATCATCAGACCGGAAGACGTGCACCGAAATGGGGCTTGACGGACAAAAATCCATTAATCCTCCATCAATCCCCCCGTTTTCTCCCAGCAATGGCCGATAGATTACCTCCCCAGCGGCTGCCTCTAGGACGATCCAGCGAAACCGTTCGACCCTAGAGATGTCTCCGGTCTCTGCGCTTAGAGGCAGTCGCGCCACCTCTCCTCCCTTCCCCCCTAGCACACCTCTCGGCGCTCTTTGCGCTTGCTCGGCTCAGGTCGGCACGTGCGTTGTCGTGACCTCTGCGAGCAGCTTGTCGTCGTCGCCCCAAACCTGCGTGCGGATAACCGTAATCCGGCGTCCGACGCGAACCGGCACCGCAATGCCGCGAATTGTTCCCCCTTGCTGATTCGCCAGCATCACGGCGTGCAGATCAACCCCAACCATGAATTTCCGTTCACCGGTCTTGCGCAGGTACGCGCGATTCGCGGCGCCGGTAGAGATGTTGTCCGCCAACGAGATGATCACGCCGCCGTTGATGTTGCCGGTGGGGTTGCAGTGATGCAGCTCGATGCGGATACGCGCCGTCACATCGTTGTCGTCGTCGCCGTGTTGCATACCGATGTATTCGTCGAACGTCATGGCGCTCTCCTACCTCGCGGTGATCTCGGCTACGACCGCTTCAAGCTCCATCCGGATTCGACGCCAGGATCCGTTTCAGTTCCAGCAACTCCTGTTCCAGCACCTCGATACGCGACTCCAGCCCTGCAATGCGATCGACTCTTGGCAGTGCCGGTGCGGCCGATCCGAGGGGTTCGACATCGGCAGGCACCGATTCGATCGGACCGGAGAACACGTGCATGTATTCGAAATCGCGGCGTCCTGCCGTACGCGGCAGGCGCGCAACCAACACGCCGCTCTCGTGCTCGATCAATCCTTCCAGCGTCTCCTCGACGGCGCGATTGTCCGCGAATTCATGCAGGCGTCCGCTGCGCGCGCGCAACTCCCCGGGCGTCTGACGGCCGCGCAACAACAGCAGGCAGATCACCGCAAATTCCGACTCCGACAGTTGCAACTCCGCGAACGGCGTATTGCACAGCCGCTGCGTGTACTTGACGACCCGTCCCTTGAAGTTCTCTTCGCTGCTGACCAGATGTTTGTTTTCGAGTTGGCGCGCGGTGTGCTGCACCGTTCCTTGGTCGAGCGACAGCACCGGATCCCTGCTCGATTTCTGATTGCACGCGAGCGTCAGCGCGTTCAGCGTCAGTGGATACTGCTCCGGCGTCACGACCGATTTTTCCATCAGCGAACCGAGGATCCGCGCTTCGTTAAGAGTGAGAACGACGTTCAACGCAACAACCGGGGTGACCAGCGATGCGGCAGTGTAGGAAAACCGCCGCTGGATGTCTGCGCCCGGTAGCGCCGATGTCTGTGAGGCTCGTGCTAGCATCCGGTCATCAACGAGGATCGCTCCAATGAATCAGCAGGTTCGCATCACCGATTGGCTGGAAGGTTCGCGCGCGTTGCAGAGCGAGACGATCGAATTGCGCCGCTCGATTCATCGCGAGCCGGAACTGGGCCTCAAAACGCCAAAGACGCTCGCGAAGGTGAAAGCGGCACTTGCGGGTCTACCGCTGCAATTCAAAACAGGACCGTCGACCACAGGGCTGATCGCGATTCTCGAGGGCGTGCGCCCCGGCCGAACGGTTCTGCTGCGCGGCGACATGGATGCGTTGCCGATGCCTGAGGACACGAACGTCGAATTCAGTTCGACCATTGCGGGTGCAATGCATGCGTGCGGCCACGATGCACACACGGCGATGCTCGTGTCGGCCGCGAAACTCTTGTGCGAACAGCGCGATCGCCTCGCCGGACGCGTGATGTTCATGTTCCAGCCCGGTGAAGAAGGCTGGCACGGTGCAAAGTACATGATGGAAGACGGTCTGCTCGACAACCCCGCACCCGACGCCGCATTCGCCATTCACATTGCACCGAATGCGCCAGCCGGCATGCTGTCGTCGAAGGCCGGCCCGCTGCTCGCATCGGCCGATGTCGTCAAGATCGAAGTGCGCGGTCGCGGCGGCCACGCGTCGATGCCGCACCAGGCGCTCGATCCGATTCCCATCGCGTGCGAGATCGTCACGGCGTTGCAAACACTGGTAACGCGGCAGATCGACGTATTCGATCCGGTCGTCGTGACGATCGGCCAGATTCAGGCGGGTTCCACCGACAACGTGATTCCGGAGGTCGCGCACCTCAACGGAACGATTCGATCCGTTTCCGAAGCTTCGCGCGCGAAAATCCACGCAGGCGTGACGCGTATCGCGGAGAACATAGCGCTCGCCCATGGTGCCGAAGCATCCGTGAAGATCACGGCCGGCTTTCCCGTAACGGTATGCGACTCACGTGCCGTGACAATGGCGGAACGCGCCATAACGAATTTGTTTGGAGCCGCAGCGTGGCAGACCATGCAGAGGCCGATCATGGGTGCGGAAGACTTTTCTTACGTTCTGCAGCGCGTGCCGGGTGCGATGATGATGCTCGGCG
>JANLUG010000075.1:0-15391 GCA_031363335.1 Gammaproteobacteria bacterium | reverse complement strand
CGACGATCTGATGCGTCGCGAGCGTACCGGAGCGCATGCCGCGCTCGTGGCCGCCGCCATGCATCTGCGCGGTAATGCGCACCGGCGGCAAGCGCCGCACATACAACACACCGATACCCTTCGGCCCGTACATCTTGTGCGCCGACAACGACATCAGATCGACCTTCATCACTGCGAGGTCCACCGGTACTTTCCCTGCGCCTTGCGCGGCATCGACATGAAACAGCACGTTCGCCGCGCGGCAGATCTCGCCGATCGCGGCGATGTCGTTGATCACGCCGATCTCGTTGTTCACGTGCATCAGTGAGACCAGCAGCGTATCGGGACGCAACGCGCCGGCGACTTGCGCCGGTTCGACGATGCCGGAAGAGCCGGGCTGCAGATACGTGACTTCGTATCCCTTCGTCTCGAGGTACGCGCACGTATCGAGCACGGCCTTGTGTTCGATCACGCTCGTGACGATGTGACGGCGGCTCTTGCCGTACGCCTCGGCGACGCCTTTGATGGCGAGGTTGTCCGACTCGGTAGCGCCTGACGTCCAGACGATTTCGCGCGGGTCGCAGTTGAGCAGCTTCGCGACCTGTGTACGCGCTTCTTCGACCGCTTCTTCCGCCTGCCAGCCGTACACGTGCGAACGCGACGCCGGGTTGCCGAAGTTGCCGTCGGTCAGAAGACAGTCGCTCATCTTCTGCGCCACGCGCGGATCGACCGGCGTAGTGGCCGAGTAATCGAGATAGATGGGTTTACGCATCGATCAGTTGAGCACTCGGGCGTCGATCAGACGACCGTCGTGGCGCTCCTGCCCCGCTTTTGCATCCTGCCGACGCGAAATCGCCTGCACTTCGCCGCGCTCGATCAGTGAACCGAGGCTGACTTCGGTCAGGAAGTCGTCGATCCGTTGCGACAGGTCCATCCAAAGATCGTGGGTAATGCAGACGAGTCCGTCCTGACAATCGCCGCTGCCGCCGCAACGCGTTGCGTCGATGCCTTCGCCGACGCCGCTGATGATCTCCGAAATGCTGATGCTGCGCGGCGCTCGGGACAACGCATAGCCGCCACCGGGTCCGCGCAGACTCTGCACGAGACGCGCGCGTTTCAATTTGCCGAACAGTTGTTCGAGATACGCCTGCGAGATGCCCTGACGGGACGAGATGTCGGCGAGCGTAACGGGGCCGGTCGCGCTGTGCAGCGCGAGATCGAGCATTGCCGTGACCGCATAACGGCCTTTCGTCGTGAGCCGCATGGCATGCAACCGCGATACGCGTGGAGGCCGCGCAGTATGCAATACCCGACTATTTTGGTCCAGTATTGGTCCGGCTCAGCGCCTTCTGAATCTCGGTCAGCGCACCGCGCAGGATGCTGACCTCCGTGTCGTCGGGGCGTAGTCGCGTGAACAGTCGTCGCAGTCGCGCCATCACCTGTCCCGGATTCGCCGGATCGAGGAATTCGACGCGCGTCAGCACCGCTTCGAAGTGCACGAGCAGCGCATCGACCGCCGCAACCGTGGCCGGCTCGCGATCCCATGCCGGCTCAATCGTATCGGCCGGTTCGAGCACCGCCTGATACAACTCATAGCAGACCACCTGCACGGCCATCGCGAGATTCAGCGACGGATACACCGGGTTCGCCGGGATCTGCAGATGCACGTGGCAGCGCTGCAGTTCGTCGTTGGTCAAACCACTCGTCTCGCGGCCGAACAGCACCGCGATCGGCGCATTCACGGATTCGCCGCGGATGCGCGGCCCAACTTCGCGCGCGGTCAGCAACGGCCACGGAATGCGTCGCGTCCGCGTGCTCGTGCCGATGACCAGCGTGCAATCGGCGATGGCTTCGTCGAGCGAGTCGACAACGATCGCCCGATCGAGCACATCGAGCGCGCCGGCAGCGCGCCACTCGGCTTGCGGATCGGGATAACGCCCGGGTCGCACGAGCCAAAGCTGCTCGAGGCCCATCGTTTTCATTGCGCGCGCCGCGCCGCCGATGTTGCCTGGGTGGCTCGTCTCGACGAGAACGATGCGCACATGTCCGAGTGATGTCGTCATGCCGGCATTATAACGGCCGTTTCATGGCGCACCGTTACCGCACCTGTTAGAATCGCGCGCCTTCCCGACACCACCCCGTCTCCCATGCACGCAATGATCAACATGGCGCTTCGCGCCGGACGCCGCGCGGGTCAGATCATGGTGCGCCAGATGGATCGAATCGACACGCTGAACATCGTCGAGAAGGCGCGCAACGACTTCGTTTCCGAGGTCGACCGCGACGCCGAAGACGCCATCATCGAAGTGCTGCACAAGGCCTATCCCGATCACGGCATCATCGGCGAGGAACACGGCGAATCATTCACCGGCGCCGAGTACACGTGGATCATCGATCCGCTCGACGGCACCACCAACTACCTGCACGGCATTCCGCACTTTGCGGTATCGATCGGACTGAAGTACCGCGACCGACTCGAACACGCGGTAATCATCGACCCCGTTCGCAACGAAGAATTCACCGCATCGCGTGGCGCCGGTGCGCATGTGAACGGCAAACGCATTCGCGTCAGCAAACGTATTCGCCTCGAAGACGCGGTGCTCGCAACCGGCATTCCGTTCAGAGACGTGGCGCAGCACCTCGATCCGTATATGGAGATGCTGACGGCGTTCACACGGCAGTGCCGTGGCATTCGACGCGCCGGCTCCGCCGCGCTCGACCTCGCCTACGTTGCAGCAGGACGCGCGGACGGTTTCTGGGAGTTGGGTCTGAAGCCGTGGGATATCGCCGCAGGCGCGTTGCTGATCCTCGAAGCGGGCGGCTTTGTCAGCGATCTGGTCGGCGGCGAGCGATACATGGAGACCGGCAATATCGTCGCCGGCAATCCGAAAGTTTTCAAAGCGATGTTGCAGACGATCCGGCCGAGCTTGACGCCCGCGTTGCTGCAAGGCTGAGGCTGCGACTGCGTGCGCCCGTCAGGGTGCGTCGTCTTTCGCCCTCTCCGGAATCAACAGGTCTTCTCGTGTATTGCCCATCGCGTACACGATTGCTGCCGCGACGTACGTCGACGAGTACGTTCCGAACACGATGCCGACGATCAGCGCGATCGAGAAACCACGCACCGAGTCACCACCGGCCAAGAACAGCGCGATGACCACAAGCAGTGTCGTGAACGACGTCATCAACGTCCGATCGAGGGTTTGCGTCAGCGACAGGTTCACGATTTCGAGCGGCGTGCCTTTGCGTAGCTTACGGAAGTTCTCGCGGATCCGGTCCGCGACCACCACTGTGTCGTTGACCGAATAGCCGATGACGGCGAGCACGGCCGCAAGCGTCGGCAGGTCGAAGGTCCACTGAAACACCGAGAACGCGCCGACCGTGACGATCACGTCGTGGATCAGCGCGACGACCGCGCCGAATCCGAATTTGCTGGTGAAGCGGAACATCATGTAAGCCATGACGGCCGCGAGCGCCGCGAGAATGGCAAGGCCCCCGGTTTCACGCAGTTCGGCACCCACCGCCGGTCCGACGAACTCCGAGCGCCGCAGCTGCACGCCTTCGTATTTCGAAGTCAGCGCGCTGCGCAGGTGATCCCCTAGCAAGGCTTCGGACTCGCCCTTCTGCGGCGGCACCCGGATCAACACGTCGCGCTCGGAACCGAAATGCTGTGCAACCGCTTCGCGGATGCCGGCGTTGGCGAGCGTCACGCGAACGTCTTCGGCAATTACCGGGTCGACGAACTGCACTTCGACCAGCGTGCCGCCGGTGAAGTCGAGACCGAAGTTGAGCCCGCGCGTGGCGAGCGAACCGATCGAGATCAACGTGACCACAATCGAGAAGATCGCGCCATATTTGCGCAACCCCATGAAATTGATCACGCGAATGGGCTGGCTCATACCCAGAGCTTCGTGAGCGATCGGCCGCCGAACATCAGGTTGACCATCGCGCGCGTTACGGTGATCGCCGTGAACATCGACGTGATGATGCCCAGCGTCAGCACGACGGCGAAACCCTTGATGGGTCCTGACCCGAACGCGAGAAGAATCAGAGCAACGAGCAAGTGCGTCAGGTTCGAATCGACGATCGTCGTGTAAGCGCGATCAAATCCTGCGGTGATCGCGGCCTGCGGCGCCCGTTCGAGCGCTTCCTCACGCACACGCGAGAAGATCAATACGTTGGCGTCAACCGCCATACCCATCGTCAACACGATCCCGGCAATGCCCGGCATCGTGAGTGTCGCCCCCAGCACCGACATCAGCGCGACCAGCAGAGTCACGTTTATCGCAAGCGCCAGGTTCGCAATCATCCCGAACGCTTTGTAGTAGATGACCATACACAACAACACCAGCACGTAGCCGCCGATCGCTGCGTGCAGCCCGGCGCGGATGTTGTCTTCACCAAGACTCGCGCCGACCGTACGCTCTTCGACGATGTACATCGGCGCGGCCAACGCGCCGGAGCGCAACAACAGTGCCAGATCGCGCGCTTCGCCCAAGCCGACGCCGGTGATGCGGAAACGGTAACCGAGCGCCGAACGAATCGTTGCAACGCTGATCAGGCGCTTCTCTTCGACGCTGTAGTTCTGCACCACTTCCTTGCCGTCCTCGATGACGACTCGAGAGCGGGGTTTAAGTTCCTTGTACAGAATCGCCATCTGATTGCCGACGTTGTCTTTCGTCGCGTCGTGCATACGATCGCCGCCGGCCCCATCGAGCGTGATGCTGACCTGCGGAAGGTTGTCTTGCGGATCGTAGTCCTGCACCGCGTTCGTCACGCGATCGCCGGTAACGATGTTGCGCCGCTCGACGACGATCGAGCGCCCCTCATAGGGATACGATTCCGTTTCCGACGGCCGCGCATCCGGTTTGGCCACGAGACGAAAATCGAGGTTCGCGAACTTGTTCAGGATACGCTTCGCGTCGGCGCTGTCCTGCACGCCCGGCAAGTCGACGACAATGCGCGTTTTGCCGAGACTCTGTACCAACGGTTCCGATACGCCGAGTTCGTTCACGCGATTGCGCAAGCTCTGCAGGTTCTGCTGAACCGCGTACGACTCGATCTCGCTGATCTTGGTGTCCTTCATCGTCATCAGCAGCGCAGGCTTACCGTCGGCATCGCGCGGCAGGATCAGGAAATCGCGATACTCCTTCTCGATCGCCTTTTGCGCCTCATCCCGAACCGCTGTGTCGTAGAACGTGACCGTGACCTTCGTGCCCGACACCATGTCGTTCGACGGCACATAACGAAGGCGTGCGTCGCGAAGAATGCGGCGGATGTTGTCTTCCTCGCTTTTCATCCGGTCGCCGATGGCTTTTTCCATGTCGACTTCGAGAAGGAAATGCACGCCACCCGAGAGGTCGAGACCGTACGACATCGGATGCGCGCCCAGCGCTTGCAGCCAACCGGGTGTCGTCGATGCGAGGTTCAGCGCCACGACGAATTGCGATGCGAGCGCGCTATCGCTGTGCAGCGCGGCTTGAACGAGTTCGCTGCCGCGCAGCTGATCCTCGTTGCTGTCGACCCGCAACACGGCGTTGCGGGCATCCATGTGTGTACCCTTTGTATGGATACCACCGTGCTCCAGCGCCTGCGTCGCGCGATCGAGGATTTCCTGAGTCATCTGCGCATCCGCCGCTTCCGCGCGGATCTGCAACGCGTAGTCGGGTGGATATAGATTCGGCAGCGAGTACACGACGCCGATGAGGATGACGACCAGAATCGCGAGATAGCGCCCCACCGAATAGGTGTTGGGAGCGCGCGCGGGGCCTTCCGACAGGCCGAGCAGACTGTCGGTGAGACGACTCATCGTGATGTTCCGCAGCGGAGGCCGAGAATCACTTCTCGTCCAACGACTTCAGCGTACCTTTGGGCAGCGTCGCGCCGACAGCGCTCTTCTGGATGCGCAGTTCGACATTGTTGGACACCTGCAGCTTCACGAAGTCGTCTTCGACTTTCGAGACGCGTCCGACGATGCCGCCCGCAGTGACGATTTCATCGCCCTTCGCCAGGCCCGATATGAGTGCCTGCTGCTCTTTGCGGCGCTTGCTCTGCGGCCGCCACAACAGGAAGTAGAAGATGCCGACGAAACCGACCAGCAACAGTAAGTCCATGTAGCCGGGACCGGGTGCCGCGCCGGCCTCTGCCGCATACGCAGCGGTGTCAAATAGATTCATCCGGAGAGTTCCAACCGTTGTGCAGGGAAACGACGAGGGTGCGAAATGTACCCATTTCGATGGCCTCGCGCAAACGACGCATCAGTGTCTGGTAGTAGTGCAGATTGTGGATCGTCATCAGCACGCTGCCGAGAATCTCGCCGCAGCGATCGAGGTGATGCAGGTACGCGCGCGTGAACCCGGCGCACGTATAACAACCGCACGCGGGATCGATCGGCGCGTCACTGTCGCGGTGCTGCGCATTGCGAATCTTCAGCACGCCACGCGACGTAAACAGATAGCCGTTGCGCGCGTTGCGGGTCGGCAGAACGCAATCGAACATATCGACGCCCAGTCCGACCGCCGCGGCAAGATCGGCCGGCGTGCCGACGCCCATCAGGTAACGGGGTCGATCGGCCGGCATCCGCGGCATGAGTCCTTCCAGCACCGACGACATTTCCTCTTTCGATTCACCCACCGACAAGCCGCCGACCGCGTATCCGTCGAAGCCGATCTCGGTCAGGCGCTCGAGCGATTCGCGCCGCAGATCCGAGTACATGCCGCCCTGCACGATGCCGAACAACGCCGCACTGCTGTCGCCGTGCGCCGACTTGCTGCGAGCAGCCCAACGCGATGACAGATCCATCGAGTCGCGCGCCTGCGCATGCGTCGACGGATGCGCCGTACATTCGTCGAATGCCATGACGATGTCGGCACCGAGATTGCGCTGCACTTCCATCGATCGTTCAGGCGACAGAAATACCTTGTCGCCGTTCACCGGCGATTTGAAGTCGACGCCCTCTTCACTGATCTTGCGCAGCGCCCCGAGACTCCATACCTGGAAGCCGCCGGAATCGGTGAGGATCGGACCGGACCAGCTCATGAAACCGTGCAATCCGCCAAGTGATTTTACGATCTGATCGCCGGGGCGCATCAGCAGGTGATACGTGTTCGCGAGAACGATCTGCGCGCCAAGCTCGGTGAGCTGCGTCGGCGTCATCGCCTTTACGGTGCCGTACGTACCAACGGGCATGAACGCGGGCGTATCGAACGAACCGTGCGCCGTCGAAACGCGGCCCGTCCGCGCGGAACCATCCTGAGCCTGCAACTCAAACTGCATCGTCGGACCGATGGATGATGAACATGGCGTCTCCGTAGCTGAAGAATCGATACGTGTTCTGCACGGCCGATGTATAGGCACCGAGCACGCGTTGTCTGCCGGCGAACGCGCAGACGAGCATCAGCAAAGTCGATTCGGGTAAATGGAAATTGGTGACCAGCGCGTCAACGACGCGAAACCGGAAACCGGGGTAGATGAAGATGTCGGTCTCGCCGTGGAAAGAGGCCAGCGTTCCGCTCAGTGCGGCCGTTTCGAGCGCGCGAACGACCGTCGTACCGATCGCGATCACGCGACCGCCGCGTTGCCTGCACGCCGCAACCTCAGCCACGGTGTCGGCGCCTACCTCGATCCGTTCGTGATGCATACGGTGCGTCGCGATGTCTTGAACCCGTAGGGGCTGGAAGGTTCCGGCACCGACGTGCAGTGTCACTCGCGCGATGCGTGCGCCGGTGTCGGCGCACCGGTCCAGCAATGCCTGATCGAAATGTTCCCGCCGTCGGCGCGGCAACCGAGCCGCGGTGTTCCGCGAACACCGTCTGATAGCGCGCCTCATCGACCTCGTCAGGAGAGCGCGCGATGTACGGCGGTAACGGCACCTGACCGCATGTGTCGATGACTTCGTCGACCGCGCGCTGGAACTCGAAGCGGTAGAGGTCACCACACCGTTCGATCACCGTGACCGGCTCGTCGGTCGGTTCGAGCAGCACAGTGCGTCCGGGCTTCAACGGTTTACTCACGCGCACCTGACACAGCGCGCGCCGGCCGGACTCGACCCGCTCGATCAATAGTTCAGCCGAACCGCCGGAGTCTTTGCGGCCGCGCAGACGGGCGCGGATAACGCGCGTGTCGTTCAGAACGATCAGATCGTCCGGCCCAAGCAGTTCGGGAAGATCGGCGAAACGCCGATGCTCGATCGAATCGTGCTGCGGATCGAGCACCATCAATCGACTGTCAGTGCGATTCGGCAGCGGGGCTTGGGCAATCAGATGTTCTGGCAACGTGTAGCCGAATTCGCTACGCGAGAGAGGCATTGGCTTCACCGACCAATGAACGAGCGCGGCAGTCTACGTAAGCGCGTTCGATCCCGCCACACTGGCGGCCCGTCGATTGACCCTGACGAGACCGTTAGCTAACCTCCCCGCCCTCGCCGCCCGGGTGGCGAAACTGGGAGACGCGCCAGACTCAAAATCTGGTTGGGGAAACTCAGTGTCGGTTCGATTCCGACCCCGGGCACCAATAAAACCCTTTATATTTCATGGCCTTTCGGGCCGCATCCTCGATTGACTCATAAGTGTCCGTTTTTCGCGTCGGTGCAATTGTGGTGCAATTCCGTTTGGGTCGCCGCACAATTCAGCACGCAGAAGTGAACGGAAGCCTTGAGGCGCGCCTCCAAAGATCGGCGCGACATCGCTCCGACTGACGAGAGTCGAACATGGCCAACGCGGAGAGCACCAGGCACCGAGTGCAGGTCCGACGCCCAACCAAGGGCGTCACCGTGTCCGAGTATTTCGACACCAAGCGCGAAGCGGACGCCTTTCGGCGCAAGATCGAAACTGCTATCGAACGAGGCGAGCCGATCGCACAGAACATTCGCAGCCGAGAGACGTTCAACGACGCCGTTACGGCGTATCTCGCCGACGACGCCGCGTTCACGACGCGCAAAGGCCGCGTACTCAAACCATCGTACGAGCGAGATCGTCGCGAACGACTTACCTGGCTCAAGGCACTGTTCGGTCCCGTTGTCCTCAAGCACCTGACGTGGAGCCACATCGACGAAACGCTAGCGCGCCGGGCAACACGCCTGGGTGATCGCGGTGCTTCACTGGCTCAGATCATGTCTGCAGGCGGCTGGAAGTTCTGAAATTGCTGGTCGAGTCGCGCGGAGTACTCGCGCGTCACGGAGCACAATCTGTAGTCATCGTAAAGAACCTCAGTTCAGACGCTCAACGGGAATCAGGCAAAGCGGCAATGATTCCGTGAAGAATTCACGACGATGTATGTTGGGGTTTCTTGGTTACGCGATTCGTAATAGACCGTACGATTTCACCTCAGTCACCGCGTTGGAGACTTTCGTGTCGCATTCCGGATCGGAGCAAGTCGACTGGTGCTCTCCGAAGAGCTTCCACATGCTGCATCCAAATCTGCACACGAGTATGAATGCACTTCGATGGGAGCTTCGTTTTCGTCGTCAAAACGGTCTCGTGGCGGACGGAATCGTCATCGAGCGCCGTGCCGACCCTTGCGCTTCACGGCCGTCGATCTTGATTTCACCGAGCCGTTACATCGATAGACTTCGGCGGCTATCGTGCCTCGGCGGATACGTCGCAAATGGCCAATCTCTTGAATGAGTAAAATTGCGTTCGCGGAGACGAATCGGACGAAGCTCGAACTCAGAAAGTGAAGGTGCTGTAGAGCGCTGTACGACGCAACTGTTTGAATGATCCCTCTGCCATCAGTGCTGCTGCTTCAGCATCGGACTCTCGCTCACACTCGTTCTGGCCCCTCTCCGCGAATCACCACACCGCGATTGCTCTTCCATTGCACGTCGCAATCCGGAATTCACATAGGGGACGAACCCAACGAGACAAACGGGGTGCGATCGGAGAGACCGCGAGTTGATCGACCGTCGAAAATCGTCTGCTATGGAATATGACGAAGCGGATGGAACTCGATCTTCCAAGTTCTCGCGGCATCCCGCAGCATTCTTGTCGTCGCCTTCGAAGCCGAACGCAACCTTCGCGCAGGCTGCGTTTGCCTCCGAAGGTGCAACTCGTGTCAGTCGTTCTTGGAGTAGGTTCCGCCTTTATCCGGGGGACCGTAGGTCACCCACACCTTTTTGTTCTCCACAATGATCATCCGGCCGTCGGCGAGCTGCATTTCGACGCCGTCGATGGCGGCCGTGGATCTCAGGGCCGGTGCGTAGGCTCCCGCGATCAATGCGCACCCTAAGGTCAGGAGCGCGTAGACTGCGTCGCCTGCAGTGCAATGCGCCGCCGCTAACAGGCTCGTCCGGACACCCTGCTCGTCCCAAATCGTGTAGAGCGGCAACTGGACAACCTCCCACGCTGCGAACATCGGCAGAGATACGACGACATAGCGCGCGACCAAAGCCACTCCGTTTGCGAAGCCCTCGGTCACGACGCGGCTACTAGGCCTCCGTACCATCGGACGAGCCACTACTGCCGCCAGGAAGGTGTCCTTCGTGGTGGTTTCCACCGCCATGATGATGCAGCAAATGCAACAACGGACACGCGAGCAAGATCAGATAGGGTGCGAGACCAAGCATGTGCCCCCAGTGCTCGCGAAGCAGAAAGAACGACACGACCAGCACCAGAGAAATCGCTGCGAGTTGCCATCGTTTCACAACCTCACGCTCCTGAGACGCAACGCATTCGCAATGACACTGACGGAACTGGCTGCCATCGCCGCCGCGGCAACGATCGGAGAGAGCAGCAAGCCGAACAGCGGATAGAACACGCCGGCCGCGATCGGGATGCCTGCAGAGTTGTAGATGAACGCAAAGAACAGGTTCTGCCGGATGTTGCGCATCGTGACCTGGCTCAGGCGCCGCGCCTTAACAATTCCGTTGAGGTCGCCGCGCAGCAGCGTGATACCGGCGCTTTCGATTGCAACATCGGTGCCCGACCCCATCGCGATGCCGACGTCCGCCGCAGCCAGTGCCGGCGCGTCGTTGACCCCGTCGCCGGCCATCGCAACGACGCGGCCTTCCGCTCTCAGCTTCGCGACCACGGCACTCTTCTGATCCGGCAGAACGTCCGCTTCGACGTCCGTGATGCCGAGCTTGCGCGCGACCGCCTCGGCGGTGGCGCGATTGTCGCCGGTAAGCATGATCACGCGGATGCCCACCGCTTTCAGTGCCTCCAGCGCCTCTCGTGTCGAGGCTTTGACCGGATCGGCAATGCCTACGAGCCCCACCGCGTGTCCGTCCGCTGCGACGAAAATCGCAGTCACGCCATCGCGGCGGAGGGCTTCCGCATCGGGCTCAAGCGCACCGACATGCACGTCGTGTTCGCCAAGGAAGCGCGCATTTCCGATTAGCACTTTGCGCCCATCGACCCGTCCGAGCACGCCTTTGCCCACCGGCGAATCGACCGACTCGGGTTGCGATAACACGAGGTTGCGTTCCGTCGCCGCCGCGACGATCGCGCGCGCCAACGGATGCTCGCTGGCGCGCTCCACGCTTGCAGCGAGGTGCAGCAGCTCGGCCTCGGTCGTCCCCGAAACCGGTTGGAGCGCGACTACCTTCGGTTTCCCTTCCGTCAACGTACCGGTCTTGTCGACGACGAGCGTGTCGATCTTTTCCATGCGTTCCAACGCATCGGCGTTCTTGATCAGCACACCGCTCTGTGCGCCGCGCCCGACGCCGACCATGATCGACATGGGCGTCGCCAGCCCAAGCGCACACGGGCATGCGATGATCAGCACCGCAACCGCGGCGATCAATCCGAAGCTCATGGAAGGCTTCGGTCCCCAGATGGACCACGCGACGAACGCCGCGAGCGCAACTGCGATGACCGCGGGAACGAAGTATCCGGCGACCTGATCCGCGAGCCGTTGAATCGGCGCGCGGCTACGCTGCGCCTCGGCGACCATCGCCACGATGCGGGCGAGCATAGTGTCTTTGCCTACCTGTTCCGCGCGCATCAGCAGTCCGCCGCTCTGATTCATGGTGCCACCGATCAGCTTGTCCCCGGCCCCCTTCGTGACGGGCATCGACTCGCCGGTCACCATCGATTCGTCGACCGCGCCGCGTCCCTCCAAGACCACACCGTCGACGGGCACCTTCTCGCCCGGCCGAATGCGCAGGTCGTCGCCGGCCGCGACATGCTCCAGCGGTATCTCCTCGTCAGTGCCGTCGGCGCGAACCCGTCGCGCGAGCTTCGGCGTCAGATCGAGCAACGCCTTGATTGCGCCGCTCGTCGTTTCGCGCGCTCGAAGCTCGAGCACCTGCCCAAGCAAAACCAGCACCGTGATGACTGCGGCGGCTTCGAAATAGACGGCCACCGAGCCACTCGGGCCTCGGAATGCGGGCGGAAAAACATCGGGCGCGAGCGTGGCGACCACGCTGTAGATCCACGCAACACCGGTTCCCATCGCGATCAGCGTGAACATGTTCAGGTGCCTGCTGACGAGCGAAGCCCAGCCGCGCTCGAAGAACGGCCAACCGGCCCAGAGCACGACAGGCGTAGCGAGCGCGAACTGAACCCAGTTCGAGGCCTGTTGCGCCAGCCATTGATGTAAGCCGAGGAGGTGATTGCCCATCTCTAGCGCGAAAACCGGTGCGGCAAGCGCAAGACCAATCCAGAACCGGCGCGTCATGTCCGCAAGCTCCGGATTCGGACCAGTGGCCAGTGTTGGCGTAAGAGGCTCGAGCGCCATCCCGCAGATCGGACAGGTACCGGGACGATCGCGGAGGATTTCCGGATGCATCGGACAGGTCCACTGCAGTCCCTCGGGTATGGCAGCTCCCTCGGTTGGAGAGGTTTGAGGCGTCAGGAATTTTGCGGGATCGGCAACGAACTTCGCGCGACACTTCGGACCGCAAAAGTAGTACAGGTGGCCGTCGTGCTTGGCCGCCAGGCTGTCGAGCTTGATCGTCACCACCATCCCACACACCGGATCGACTGCTGTGTGGCCGTGCCCCTCCGGATGTCCGTCAGCGCAAGATTGGCTGTGCGGGTTCATTGTTTATGCTCTGCGTGTGTAATCTCCTGCTCCTCGTTGACCGACTGTGCTGTGCAGTACTCAGGGTTTGGTGGCGGCCGAAGACCAATGAATGTGGCGAATGCGCCAGCCTGCTGGTTCACGCGTCAATATCATCGTTTCGGTGGTGACCTCATCTACCGGGGTCATAGAGTTCGCGCCGCGAATCCGCATCCGAGACGTCACCCAGCCAATGTCATCTCCTGCATGACTCGTCCGATCCAACCGTTCTGACTTGGACTTCGCGAGGAATTCGATATCCGCTTTCATGTGCTGGGCCACATACGCGTCCCGTGACGTCTCTGCGTGACCTGACTCGTAGACGAGCACGTCCGCCGCGAGCCAGCGTTGCGCTTCTGTGGAGTCGCCGGACGCGAGCGCCTGCAGGAAGTTATCGACGGCCATAGCGGGCGTATCGTCGCGTTGGTCCGGTCGGTGATGATCTATAGATCCATCCACATCACGGTGATCTTCGGGCATGTGCGAGTGTTCTGCGCCGTGAAGCGAATGGTTGCCCGAATCGCTCTCGGCGCGCGCCGTGAGAATCTGGTACTGATCCGGGCTGAGGCGTGGTAATTGCTGGACGAACGCAACCATGGCCCAGATCCGCCGATCGTCGTGGGTCGCGCCCCATGCCGGCATACCGCTCATTTTCATGCCGTGTTTGATGATCCAGAACGTCTGCGACGGATCTGCGCGTTTCACCTGCGTCAGATTCGGTGGCTGCGGATACATCGCCTCTCTGACCTCCGAGTTCTTTACACCGGGCTGCAAATGACACCCGGCGCACATCTCGTTGTAGTCGGCGCCGCCTGAAAGCAGCATGCCGGGATCGCTGAGCGTTGGCGGTTCAATTCCTTTCGCGTGCGCCGACACGGAACGCTCACGGCCTGTCTCCATCAGCATGAGGACGAGCTTCGAGTGCGGCTCATCCGCCGCTACTTCGTAGACGCCTGAGTAAATGAAAAGGATGCAACACGCGATACCCACAACGACGAGGACCAGCAGTGCTTTGACGAGATTCATAAGAGACTCCGGAATGAGTGGCGATTAACTACCATGGTTCATCCCCGGCATGGCAGGCATATCCAGCGGCATGGCTGGTGGGCTTTCGGGGTGCGCAGGCGCTCTAACGGCTGACTTGAGGCGCGGCGGGGATCCGAACTCGGGGTCAGTGCTCACGCGCCTCGCGACCGTTCCCTGTGGATTCGGATACCAACCCGGATCTCGATCATCGGCGCCGAGATTGTCGCGAACTTTGACTACAGTAAACATGCCACCCATCTCGAGCGGTCCAAATGGACCGCTGCCCGTCATCATCGGTAGCGTGTTGGCTGGGCCCTCCAGCATGCCCATCGCCACGTGCCCGGCGTGTTCGGCCATGCCCCCTTCGCCCATCGCCATATAATCTGGAAGGCTTGCGCGGATCTGCTGTTCAACGCCGGACTGGTTGACACCGAGCGTATTGGGAATGTCGTGCCCCATCGCATTCATCGTGTGATGCGACATGTGGCAATGGAACGCCCAATCGCCCGGAACAGCGATGAATTCGAGGTCGCGGGTCTGACCGACACCGATGAGCTCTGTCACTTCGCTGCGCCATTGTTGGGTCGGCCAGCGCCCTCCGTCGCCGCCGGTCACTTGAAAACGGACGCCGTGCATATGCATCGGATGGTTCCACATCGACAGGTTGCCGATGCGGATGCGCACCCGCTCACCAGTACGCGCGAGCAGCGGGTCGATCGCCGGGAACACCTTGCTGTTGAACGTCCACAAGTCGAAGTTCTGCATGACCGACGGGTCGGGTCGGTAGGTGCCTGGGTGCAGAGCCCAGTTATGTAGCAGGAAGCAGTAGTCGCGGTCGATAGGCTCCGGTTCGCCGGCTTTCGGGTGAATGATGAACATCCCCATCATGCCCACCGCCAGTTGGACCATCTCATCGGCATGCGGGTGATACATCTGCGTGCCGTGCTGCTGCAATGGGAACTCATACACGAACGTTTCGCCTGGCTTGATGTGCGGCTGCGAGAGGCCACCTACACCATCCATACCGCTCGGGAGCAACACACCATGCCAATGAATGCTCGTGTGCTCCGGCAATCGGTTGGTCACGTAAATGCGAACGTGATCGCCTTCGACGGCTTCAATGGTGGGGCCCGGTGTGGTGCCGTTGTATCCCCAGCACTTAGCGGTGCAGCCGGGTGCGAATTCGTGCTCGACCTCCTCTGCAACGAGATGAAATTCCTTAACGCCATCTTTCATGCGGTGCGGTAGCGTCCAACCGTTGAGCGTGCGAACCGGCGTAAAGGGGCGACGCTCCCCACGGTGGGTCGCATTTCCGGCTTCGGAACCGGTGCCTGTTCGGGCAACCTCTTCTGCTCTCGCACTGGTACCTCGCAGCGCCAAACCGGCGGCG
>JANLUG010000066.1:0-4276 GCA_031363335.1 Gammaproteobacteria bacterium | reverse complement strand
CACTGCATCCATGACCTTTTCGACAACGTCGGCTGCGAGGCTCATCTCTTGCGTCCATTCCGGCTTATTTCATGCAATCGTGCCCGATCTCGCGCCGCAGCGGGAGTCTGTTGTACCGCCGCCGCCGAAAACCTACCCTTGCCAACCACTCGCGATGCCCACCCGGAGGAAACCTAAGTGAGTTACACCTGTTTCGACGTCACGATCGAAAATCGCATCGCGCAGGTCGTGCTCAATCGCCCGGACAAACGCAACAGCATGATTCCGGCATTCTGGGACGAACTGCCGCAGATCATCCGCGAGATCGACGACAACGCGAAGGCGCGCGTGATCGTGATTTCGTCCACCGGTCCGCACTTTTCCGGCGGGCTCGACGTCAGCGCATTCGCCGGCGGCGGTGCGGCGCCGAGCGAAGCAGAAGCGCTGCGTCGCAAGCGCCAGCGCGGCGCGCAGTTCTACGACAACGTGCTGCACATGCAGCAGTCGTTCAACGTGCTGGAAGAGTGCCGCGTGCCGGTGCTGGCGGCGATTCAGGGCGGTTGTATCGGCGGCGGCGTCGATCTCGTCACGGCCTGCGACATCCGTTACGCCACCCAGGACGCGTTCATCACGATCTTCGAGACGAATATCGGCATGACGGCAGACGTCGGCACCTTCCCCCGCCTCGTCAAACTGATTCCCGAAGGCATCGTCCGTGAACTCGCATACACCGGGCGGCGCATGCCTGCGCAAGAAGCGCAGCAGTGCGGGCTCGTGAACCGGGTATTCGCCGATCAGCCGACGATGCTCGCCGCGGTGATGCAGACGGCGGCGGAGATTGCCGCCAAGGCACCGCTCGCCGTCTACGGCTGCAAACGCATGATCAACTATGCGCGCGACCACTCGACCGGCGACGGCCTCGACTACATCGGTATCTGGAACGCCAGCATGTTGCAGGACGACGAGATCCGCGAAGCGATGCGCGCGAACGCTGAACGCCGGCCCGGTGACTTCGCCGAGCTGCCGACACGGCGGCGGCGTACCGGCAAGTAGTCCTCAGCCGATGCGCGAGAAATCCGGCTCGCGCTTCTCTCGAAACGCGGCGATCGCCTCCAGATTCGCGGGTCCGCCGCGCAGCACCCCAAGCGCTTCGTTCTCTGCCCGAAATGTGGCTAGCAGCGCGGCACGGCGCGGTGCCAGCATCAGCCGCTTCGTCTCACGCAGCGAGGCCGCCGGCAGCGCAGCGAGGTGCGCGGCACGCCCCAGTGCAATCGTCAGCAGTTCACTTGGTGGACACAACGCGTACACGAGGCCGAGCTTTTCGCATTCCTGCGCGCTCAGCCATTCGGAACTCATCAGCATCCAGTTCGCCGCCTGGCGGCCCATCAGTTCCGGGAACATCAACGTGCTGCCCGCTTCCGGTACAAGGCCCAGCCGTGAGAACGGACAACGCAGACGCGCTTCGGTGGACATGAACACCAGATCGGCGAGGCCGCACAGCGTGGCGCCGATGCCGACGCCGAGACCGTTCACGGCGAGGATCAGCGGCTTCGAAAAATCGATCGTGTACTCCAGAAAGCCTGCGAAGCCGTGGACGGTGGGTGAAGCAGCGTTTTCGTCCGCGAGGTCGGCACCCGCCGAGAACGCGCGGCCGGCGCCGGTGAGCACCACTACCCCGACCCCATCGTCGGCATCCGCGGCGAGCAATGCAGCGGTCACTGCATCGAATAACGCGCCATTGAAAGCGTTCAACGCCTGCGGGCGATTCAGCGTCAGCAAACGTACGCGGCCGATGTCTTCGCTCAGTACCATAGGTCGTCTTCTCCGGTTCAGGTGTCGTTACGTCAGCGTCTTGCGCAGCACTTCGAATTCGAGGTCGTCGCGCTGCGGCAGCCCGAAGCGCTCGTCGCCGTACGGAAACGGTTTGAATTCGCCGGTGCGCGCGTAGCCGCGGCGTTCGTACCACGCGATCAACTCGGTGCGCTGCACGATCACCGTCATGTGCATGGAACGCGATCCCCAACGGGTCGCCGCCCAGTGCTCGGCTGCGTCGAGCAGACGTCGGCCGAGGCCGCCCCCTTGCAGGGTTGGCCGGATGGTCAGCATCCCTAGGTAGCAATCCGCCGCGCCGGTACGCTCCAGTTGCACACACGCCATCGGCGTGCCGCCCGCCTCGTCCAGCAGCACCACCGTGTCTGGCGTAGCGAGCGTCTCCGCGAGACGCTCGGCATCGATGCGCTGGCCGTCGAGTATGTCCGCTTCGGTGGTCCACCCCGCCCGGCTGCTGTCGCCGCGATACGCCGAGTTCACCAGCGCAACCAGCGCCGGCACGTCGGCGACTGTGGCCACGCGCAACGTTAGCGGGCGTTCCGCCAATTCGGTATTGGCCGCGCGCATCACTGCACGTCGAACTCGAGCACGCCCAGCTGTGAAAACTCGGCGGTGTATCGCCCAGGCACTGCGGGATGCGCCGGCCCCAGTGAACCCGTCATCAGCAGATGGCCGGCGTTGATGACGTAGCCCACCTCGATGACCCGATTCACCAGCCACTTCAGCGCTTCCCACTGATCGCCCATCAGATCGGAACTGCGCGCCTCGTGCAGCAGTTCGCCGTCGCGTTTCAGCGACACGTGTACGCCGTTGACGTCGACCGCGTCGAGCCCCGCGGGGCGCCCGCGGATGAATCCGCCGGACGCCGAGTTCGCCGCGATCAGATCGGTGCCCGTCATGCGCGCGCGGCCGAAGCCGGGGTCGGCGAGTTCGATCATCGGCGTGCACGTGGTGGTGGCGGCGCGCAGTTCCGGAATGCTCTTCACCGGCGTATCGATACGCCGCGCGGCGCGGAAGCCGAGTTCGGTTTCGACCAGCAGCGTGCGGTAGTCGGCGCGCCGGACCGAGCTGCCGGCGGCGCGCTCGCCCGTTGCGAACAGCGCGCCGATGATCGGACCGGAGAGGCCGAGCGCCGCCTGCAACGCCTGCGCATTGGCCGCGGATTTGAAGCCGATCGGCCGCTCGGTGCGCAGGGCATTGAACGCACGCTGCACGGCTTGGGCTTCGTCGCCGCTCAGTGCGCGTGTCAGCGACGGTGCCACGTACGGCTCGTTGGCGCGCAGCGCGCTGGAGAAGCCTCTCGAGATGCTATCGATATCGTTCATGCCAGCGCGGTCGCCAACCATTCCTCGATGTCGCGATTGGCACGTCGGGCGATCGCGGTGCCCGGCGCCAGACCGTCGAATCCGTGCGGCGCGCCTGGATAGACGTGCAGTTCGGTGGGAACCCCGGCATGGCGCAGGCGCACGGCATAGTCGATGTCTTCGTCGGCGAAGCCGTCGAGAGCGCCTACCGAAACGAACGAGCGCGGCAGCTTCGTCAGATCGGTGGCCCGCGCCGCCGCGGCGTAGTACGGCACTGCGTCGCCGGAAAGCTCGCCCAGGTAACTCCGCCAGCCGAAGCGGTTTGCCGCGGGAGGCCACACCGGGTCTTCCCACGCGCTCGACGGCGTGATCATCCGGTCGTCGAGCATCGGGTAAATCAGCGCCTGAAACGCCAGCGGAATTTCGCCGCGGTCGCGCGCCAGCAGCGCAAGGCCCGCGGCGAGCCCGGCACCTGCGCTTGCGCCGCCCACGCCGATCGCGCCGGCATCCACGCCCAACGAGCCCGCGTTGTCGCGCACCCAACGCAACCCGGCGTAACAGTCTTCCAGCGGTCCGGGGTAACGCGATTCCGGCGCCAGCGCGTACTCCACGGAGACGCCGACGCAGTTGAGCCGCTGACACCAGCGGTCGAAGCGCAGGTCGTCACCTTTGTTTGTGCCCAGCACGAGGCCGCCGCCGTGCATCCAGTACACGCACGGTAGCGTTCCGGTCGCGTTCTTCGGACGGTGCACGCGCACGCTGACGCCGCGCCGCGACGCCACGTCGTGATCGCTGCGCGCCACCGCATCCGACAGCGGCATTGGTGGTGCGGCGGACATCGCCTGACGGATCATCGGCAGCGTGTCGAGCGACAGCGTGCCGAGCGCCAGCGGGAACGCGGCCAACGCGGCGGCCACTTCGGGGTCCAGCAACGCGCGTACATCGACGGGTTGCGGCATCGTTCGATACTCCAGGTGTCAGAAAGTTTTAGTGCCGATCCGTATCAGGTATCGACCGGCAGCGTGAGATAAGTGTGGTAGATGAAGTCGCGATGTTCGAGCAGCGCCGGATCGATCGCCGCGCGGATGTGTTCGGGCGCCCCCGAGTATGCCTGCCGCAGTCCATCGGGCATCGGGCAGGATTCGTGCGGCAGCGGCGCGACG
>JANLUG010000065.1:0-1580 GCA_031363335.1 Gammaproteobacteria bacterium | reverse complement strand
GGACACGCTCAAGCCGTCCCTGGGCGCTCTCCCATGCGCCATCCATGGCGCAAGAGGGTCCTGCGCAGCAAGCCGCCTCCTCCACCTGAAGTCACCGCAACGAAGCTATTTGGCTACCAACGCATCAATTGGCCTGATCATTGTGCTTCTGGTTGTAGATGCCCTGGCTTTGACCGTTCTCGACCTTCTTCACATGCGCGGCTTCTGCGCCGGACACGTGGCCGTTCGCTGCGGCGTTCGCTTGCGAGCGCGCGACGTGTGCCTGACCGTGCTCGAGCCGACCCGCTTCCTGCGTCGTCAGTTCGCCCGACTTCACGCCCTGATTGATGCGCGTTTCCTCGTTTACGTTGCGTTGCACCTCGGTCTGCATCCGCTGCGACGACGCCGATTCCGGATTGCCGAGCTGAGCGTCGTGCTTCTGCGAGTAGATGGTCTTGCTGACCGCGTTCTGCGCCGAATTGATGCGCGCGGCTTCCGCCTTCGACACTGAACCATCCGCCGCCGCGTGCGCTTGCATCCGGTCGACCTGGCTCTCTTCACGCTCGAGGCGACCCGCCTCGTGCGACGACAATTGGCCGGAATCCAGACCGTTCTCGATGCGCTGCTGTTGATTGACGTCGCGCTGCGTTTCTACGGTTTGCGCCGTCGTGCCGGTGTCTGCAAACGCAGGTACCGTTGAAATCGACGCAATCGCCACTGCTACTGCAAACTTCAGCTTGTTCATGTTCCTGGTCCTCGTCGGTTTGGATCGTTCACCGTGCATACAACGCGGCAGCGACGATCAGGTTGACGCAGGTCGAGTGAATGCAGGCTGAATCGGACGGCGCGCGATCAGCGTCAACACGCGCATCACTTCGTTCAAGCGGTTGATAGCTGCGTTCGTTGTCGGATGCGTCGAGGTGCCGGAACAGATCCGCGAGGATTTCAACAACGTCACGAACAGATTGTTGCCGTACTCGGTGAACTTCGGACGCTGGCCGAGGTTGACGACGTCTTCGAGCGCGAGCGCGTCGAGCGAATACAAATTCTTCAACCGCAGCAGCACATCCATCGACCGCACGCCGGCGACGTGGATCCAACGCACGCCTTCCACGGGCGCCGTGTCGAGACGGTCGAGGTCGTTCGACACCGCCGTCAGCGACGTTCATGACAACTCACTCGTTACGTCGAAGCGGTTACAGTAGCCGGGCCGGCAACGATGAGCCATAGATGAACGAAGTCTCCGAGTGGATCCAACAATACGGCTATGTGGCGGTATTTCTCGGCACATTCGTCGAAGGCGAATCGATTGCGCTGCTCGGCGGTTTCCTGGCCCACGGCGAGTTACTGAATCTGGGCCTCGTGATGATCGTATCGTTCGTCGGTTCGTTCTGCGGCGATCAGACGGCGTTCTGGCTAGGCCGCAGATACGGTTCGCGCTGGCAACCGAAGTCACCGATGGTGCAGCGTCGCATGGCACACGCCGAACAGTTACTGAAACGCTATCAGATTCCGGTGTTACTCGGGTTCCGCTTCGTCTACGGCATTCGCAACGCAACGCCATTCGTGGCAGGCAGCATCACGAACATCGCATGGCCGCG
>JANLUG010001060.1:0-6331 GCA_031363335.1 Gammaproteobacteria bacterium | reverse complement strand
GTGGAGGCTTGATGCGCCGTCCCGTTACGGAACCCTGAGGCGCCATGGATGGCGCCGTTCGGAGCGCCCAGGGACGGCTCGAGCGTGTCCAGCGCGGCAAGCCTCCACCGAACTACCAGCGTAACCACCCAGCCGGAATCGAAGCGCCAACCGCGCCTCAGTAGAGCTGTTTGAGCACCAGCACGCCGGCCTGCTGATCCATCTTCACTTTGCGCAGGAACGACATTCCGAGCAGCACTTCGAGCGGATAATCGCCGGGAATGACCGCGGCACGAACGTGAGTTGTCTGGATACCGCCGATCGTGAGCGTATCGAGATCGACGAGATACGAATTCACCTGCCCTTGCGCGGTTACCACGGCCGCACGCTCTTGCGATTCTGCGTAAGGGATGCCCATCTGCTTCGCGGTGCGTTCGCTGATCGCTACCAGCGAAGCGCCGGTATCAACGAGGAAGTCGACCATGTGGCCGTTGATCGATCCTTGCGCGCGGTATTGACCGATGTCGTCTGGCGCGATCGAAAGACTCGTCTGGGTCGGCGCCTGGAACGTGCCGCCGACGCGATCACTGAGCGTGAGGCGATACGTCTCGTCTTTGTAGCGCACGACCGCATGCTGTGCATCCGACTCGACCAACATGGCACCTTCAGGCGACGTCTGGCCGACCGTCAGATAGTGCTCCTTGCCCAACACGCGAATCATGGCGCGATCCTTGAAGAGACCGACCGCCTCGACCGGCGCGTTGGCGAACGCGGCGAGCGCCATACCCGACAACAGCGCTAGAAGCGCTGCCCGAAATCGTTTCATTCTCGTGGTCATGCCGTTCGACTCCGCGAAAGCGCCCTCGTGATCCTGCAGGATCATACGTCCGCGCCGAGACGTACCTGTAAGTGATTTAGACAGGGATGAACGCGACTGAGAGCTGCAGCACAACTGCGGCGAGAACTCCTGCGAGGACATCGTCGAGTACCACGCCAAGACCACCGGAAAGGCGTCGATCCGCCCACGATACCGGCCACGGTTTAACGATGTCGAACGCGCGGAACAATACGAATCCGAGGCCGACCGCGAGCAGCGTTTTCGGCGCTGCGACGAGCGCAACCCACTGCCCGACGAATTCATCGAGAACGAATGCCGACGCATCGCCGACACGCGCCGCTCGACAGGCGCGATCGACGACCCAGACGGCGATCAACGTGATGCAGACGACGAACGCAAGTTGATACACGAGCGGCAGATCGGCGAGCAGGAACCACCAGATCGGCAGCGCCAGCAGACTGCCGACGGTACCGGGTGCCGTGGGCGCCAACCCGCTGCCGAGTCCCGTTGCCAACAGCACGAATGGATTCTTCAGATCCGCTGCGACAATGCGGCCCTTGGGTTCAGCGGAAATGGCGAAATCCTCCGCGCGGCAACCTCACCGCGCGACCGCCGGCATGCAGGGTTACGCCGGTGCCCGCGTCGATGCGCCCGACCACTGAAATGCGCTCCGGTAACTCGCTCAGCCGCTGTCGATCGCCAGGTGCGATCGTGAAGCACAGTTCGTAATCGTCGCCGCCAGAAGCAGCGAGTTCCGTACTGCTGCCGATTGCGACCGGAACCGAATCGAGATCGATCGATCCCGCGACACCGCTCGCCGAGCACAGGTGCGCCAGATCCGCCGCCAATCCATCCGAAACATCGATCGCAGCCGTCGCGATACCGCGCAGCGCGCGCCCCAGCGCAAGCCGTGGTTCGGGCAGGTAATAGCGGCGCAACGTGAACAGCGGATCGTCCTGCGCAACCGTGAGCAGCGCCTTCATATCGGGCGGGCTTGCGAGATCGGCCCGATCGAGTGCGGCGGCCGCACCACCGAGCACTCCGCTGACACAAACAAGATCGTTCACGCGCGCACCGGCACGCGTCAGCGCTTCGGTCGGTAAGCAGTGACCGTGCACGCTGACGGCGATATTGAGGGGACCGCGCGCGAGATTTCCGCCGGCAACTTTGACGCCGAAACGCGACGCCGCAGCGGCGATTCCATGCGCGAATCGTTCGAACCATGCGTCGGAGCCTTCGGGCAACGTCAACGCAATCAGCACGTAACTCGGTTCCGCACCCATGGCGGCAAGGTCGGACAGGCTCACGCCCAACGCGCGAAATCCGACGAGGTCGGCCGGCGCAGCGGCCGGAAAATGAACATCGGCAACGAGCGTATCGATGGAACTCACCGCCACCGAATTTGCCGGGATCCGCACGAGCGACGCGTCGTCGCCCGGCCCCAGCACGATTTCGGGACCGCGGACATTCTCGCCGAGGATTTCGATCAGCCGGTCGATGAGCTCGAATTCATCCATCGGCCGCGACTTCGCGGGCCCGTTGGGATCGAGCGACCTTATCCAGCACGCCGTTGACGTAGCGGTGACTCTCTTCCGCGCCGAATACGCGAGCAAGGCCAACCGCTTCGTCGATTGCGACTTTGAACGGAACGTCGTGGCGGTGGCACAACTCATAGACACCCATCCGCAACAGCGCGAGCTCGACGCGATCGAGTTCCATGACTTTGCGGTCGAGCAGCGGCCTGAGGCATTCGTCGAGCGCCGCACAACTGCCGATGACGCCGCGCAGCACTTCATGGAAGAAGTCTGCGTCGACGCGTTCGAAATTGGGATCTTCCCGAAACTGACGCTCGATTTCCGCTTCGTCGGTGCCCGACATCTGCCATTGATACAACGCCTGCAAGAGCAGGCGACGCGCGCGGCGACGTGACCAGGGATCGAAGCGCGCTTCAGACATGATCTGAACTCAACCGAGCTTGTCGAGCAGAGTGACCATCTCGAGCGCCGTCATCGCTGCGTCGGCGCCCTTGTTGCCGGCTTTCGTGCCGGCGCGTTCTACCGCCTGCTCGATCGAATCGGTCGTCAGCACACCGAAAGCGACAGGCAGCGACAGTTCGAGACTCATCCGCGCGAGACCCGCCGCGCATTGCCCCGCAACGTAGTCGAAGTGCGGCGTGGCGCCACGGATCACGGCACCGAGCGCGATGATCGCGTGATAGCCGGCTTTACCGCCCGCAACGCGTTTCACCGCAAGCGGCAGTTCGAAGCAGCCCGGCACCTTTATCAGCGTAATGTCCTTGGCATTGACCCCATGACGCACCAGCGTATCGATCGCGCCGGTGACGAGACTGTCGACGATATAGCCGTTGAACCGTCCTGCCACGATCGCGAATTTGCGGCCACTGCCGCTGAAATCGCCCTCGATCGTCTTCACGTCAGTCATGAGTCGCCTCCAAGTATTACCGCTAAGTCTAAGGGCTAAGAGGGAATGCGCAAAATCTGCAAGCGCAGATCGTCGCCGAAGGGGCGGACATCGGCGATCTTTCCGCCGATTGCGTCATTCAAGCGGCCCACGGACAGCTCTGCGAAGGGGCGGGCATCGCGGCCGAGCAACCTCGGCGCGAGATAGACGATCGCTTCGTCCCACAGACCCAGGCGGAGTACTTCGCCGGTGAGCGTCGCGCCCGCTTCGACGAGCACTTCGTTGGCGCCGCGCCCCGCGAGCAGCGTGAACAACGCGGCGAGATCGACGCGCGCACCGCCCGTATCGAGCACTTCGGCACCGGCATCGATGAGCGACTGTTTTGAGGGGCCGGCGGAAGCCGCCGCGACGAGCACCGCGCCCGGCGTCTGGAATAGTCGCGCCGTCGGCGAGGTACGCAACGTCGAGTCGGCGATTACGCGCAGCGGTTGGCGGATCACGCCGTCGACGGCATATGCCGAATCCCGCACGGTCAATTGCGGATCGTCCGCGAGCAGCGTGCCGATACCCGTGACGATCGCGCAGCTGCGCGCGCGCCAGTACTGCACGTCGGCGCGCGCCGACGCGCCGGTGATCCATTGACTCTCACCCGATGCCATCGCGGTGCGACCGTCGAGCGACGCCGCGACTTTCACGCGCACCCACGGCCGCTGTTGCGTGAAGCGGAGAAAGAATCCCTTGTTCAGCTCGAGCGCGGCAGGTCGTTCGACGATGTCCACCGCGATACCAGCTGCGCGCATCCGCGCGATGCCCATGCCGGCGACGCGCGGATTCGGATCGCGCGATGCGATGACGACACGTCCGATGCGTGCCGCGATCAGCGCGTCGGCGCACGGGGGCGTCTTGCCGTGATGCGCACACGGCTCGAGCGACACATAACCCGTTGCCCCTTCGACGGATTGGTTGGGGAACTGTTGCCGTGCATTCTTCAGCGCTTCGACTTCCGCGTGCGGGAGGCCCGATCGATGATGCCAGCCGCGTCCGATCACGCGGCCGTCGCGCACCAGTACACATCCGACGCGCGGATTCGGCGTCGTCGAATAGAGACCGTTCTGCGCCAGTTCAATGGCTGCATCCAGAAAGAGTAGGTCGGACTCCATCACGACTGGCGCCTATGAATCGCCCTTGGTCTTCGCGCGCGGCGCGACATCCTCGTCGCGGCCCTTCGTCAGCTTGCGGATTTCTTCCTGGAATTCGCTGACGTCCTGGAAGTCGCGATACACCGAGGCAAACCGCACGTATGCAACGCCGTCCATCTGGCGCAATTCGCGCATCACTTCTTCACCGACCATGCGCGACGGCAACTCGCGCTCACCGGACGAACGTAATCGATGCATGATGCGCGCGATACCGGCTTCGATTTCTTCGGTGCTCACCGGACGCTTTTCGAGCGCCCGTAACAACCCCGAGCGCAACTTCTCTTCGTTGAACGGCTCGCGGATGCCGTCGCGCTTCACGATGCGCGGCATGACCAGTTCTGCGGTTTCGAAGGTCGTGAAGCGTTCACCGCACGTTTGGCATTCGCGGCGGCGGCGGACCTGATCACCGTCCGCAACGAGCCGCGAGTCGATGACCTTCGTATCGTCGGCGCTGCAGAACGGGCAATGCACGCAGGCTGCTCAGTTCGACGCGGCGTACACGGGGAAGCGACGGCAGAGTTCCAGCGCCATGTGCTTGACCGACCCGATCATGTTGTCGTTCTTCAGATCGTCGAGCACATCGCACATCCAGTGCGTCAGCGTTTTGCACTCGGCCTCCTTGAAACCGCGCGTGGTGACGGCCGGCGTACCGATGCGCAGCCCGCTCGTCACGAACGGCGAGCGCGGATCGTTCGGCACGGCGTTCTTGTTCACGGTGATGTTGGCGCGTCCCAACGCGGCATCGGCGTCTTTGCCGGTGATTTTCTTGTCGATCAAGTCGAGCAGGAACAGATGGTTGTCGGTGCCGCCGGAAACCACTTTGTAGCCGCGTTGCTGAAATTCCGTCGCCATCACGCGGGCGTTGGCGATCACCTGCTTCTGATAGGTCGCGAACGCCGGCTCCATCGCCTCCTTGAAGCACACGGCTTTGGCGGCGATGACGTGCATCAGCGGCCCGCCCTGCGTGCCCGGGAACAGCGCGGAGTTCAGTTTCTTTTCGATCTCGGCGTTTTCGCGCGCGAGGATCAGGCCGCCGCGCGGGCCGCGCAGTGTCTTGTGTGTCGTCGTCGTCACGACATCGGCAAACGGCACCGGATTCGGATACAGGCCGGTCGCGACGAGCCCGGCCACGTGCGCCATGTCGACGAGAAAATATGCGCCCACCGAGTCCGCGATGTCGCGAAACCGCTGCCAATCCAATTTTCGGGAGTACGCCGAGAAGCCCGCCACGATCAGCTTCGGCGTGTGCTGCTGCGCGAGCGCCGCGACCTGGTCGTAATCCACTTCGCCGGTCGTCGGATCAAGCCCGTACTGCACGGCGTGATAGACCTTGCCGGAGAAATTCACCGGCGCGCCGTGCGTCAGGTGGCCACCGGCATCGAGGCTCATGCCGAGCACGGTGTCGCCGGCCGACAGCAATGCGAGATAGGCCGCGGCGTTCGCTTGCGAGCCGGAATGCGGTTGCACGTTCGCAAAGGCGGCACCGAACAGCTGCTTCGCACGATCGATCGCGAGCACCTCGACCTGATCGACGTATTCGCAGCCGCCGTAGTAACGCTTCGACGGATAGCCTTCGGCGTACTTGTTGGTCAGCACTGTGCCCTGCGCCTGCAGCACCCGCGGACTCGCGTAGTTCTCCGACGCGATCAGTTCGATGTGATCTTCCTGCCGCTGTTGCTCGTGGACGATCGCTTGCCACAGTTCATCGTCGTAGCCGGCGACCTGCATTTTCGGGTCAAACATTTGAGATATCCGCAGCGGTAACGAAGCGGCGCATTGTAGCCCAAGGCCCGAAACCCCAGCACTTGAAAGCCTGTCATCGCGAAAGTGAAAGGGGGTCAGAGTGCCTTCCGCGCATGGGAGGGAGATACAGACTGCGTTCCGTACGCGGAAG
>JANLUG010000845.1:0-16222 GCA_031363335.1 Gammaproteobacteria bacterium | reverse complement strand
GGCGGCATTGCCGTTCGACGTGTCCCGCGCGGTTCTGATCGACGACAATGCGGCCGTCTTGTCCGCAGCCGAGCGACACGGTGTTTCTCAGCTGATCACCGTCAGCCAGCCCGACTCTTCCCGCCCGCCTCGACGCGAACTCGCACGCGCGGCGTTCAACAATTTCGACGAGATCATGCCGCCGTGACCGATTCGGCAAACGACCGGGCTATGGTGCGACTCGACCGATGGTTGTGGGCAGCGCGCTTCTACAAAACCCGTTCGGCGGCGAAGGTCGCTATCGAAGGCGGCAGGGTGCATTGCGGCGGACAACGCGCCAAACCGTCGAAAGAAGTCGGTATCGGCACAGAACTCGTGATCAGTCGCGGGATGGTGGAGCACACCGTCGTGATTACCGGCATTGCGCAACGCCGAGGCAGCGCGACAGAAGCCGAGCGGCTGTACCGCGAGACACCGGACAGCATCGAACGCCGCGAAGAAGGCGCGACGCAACGTCGCCTGACGGGTGCGTCATGGATAGCGCCGCAAGCGAGACCCGATCGCCGCGGCCGGCGCGAGTTGATGCGGCTGAAGCAATCGAATTCGGAGGAAGACGAATTTTGAGTTCCGATCAGATCCGCGCGTTCACATTCGACGACGCCCCGATACGCGGTCGCGTCGTGCGACTCACGGACGCATGGCAAAAAATTCGTACGCGTGGCACATACGAGACGGCCGCAGAACATCTCCTCGGCGAAATGGTCGCGATCGTCGCGATGCTCGCACAAGGTATCAAGCTGGACGGTAGCGTGATTCTGCAGATCCGCGGCAACGGATCGGTCAAAACGGCGATGGCCGAATGCGTGGACCGAACGACGCTGCGGGGCATCCTGCGTACAGGCGTCGCCGAACCGGGAACCGAACGCGCGAGTGTCGGCGGCGCTGGACAACTCGCAATCACGCTGAAACCGCACCGCGGAGAGATGTACCAAGGCATCGTTCCCGTCGAAGCTGACTCGGTGTCTCGCGCTGTGGAGACATACTTCGCAACGTCCGAGCAACTGCCGACACGCGTCTGGGCCGCTGCCAGTGGTCACGTCGCCGTCGGGCTCATGTTGCAGAGGATGCCCGACCCACAACGCGCGCGGCCGCTGCAGCTCGAGCAGATCGAAGAATCGTGGCGGCGCGCCCAGATGCTCGCGGATACCGTGACCGAGCCCGAACTGTTGACGGTGCCGGCAGACCGACTGCTGGTTCGGCTGTTTCACGAAGAGGCCGTTCGCCTGCAACCTCCACTCGATCTCGAATTCGGCTGCTCGTGTTCGAGGCAGCGCACCGCGAACACGCTTCGCATGCTTGGTCGCGCGGAAGTCGACGACATTCTCGCGCAGGAGGGCCGCATCGAAGTTACCTGTGAGTTCTGCGGCGCCAGCTACCGCTATGACCCCATCGATGCGCGATTGCTGTTCGAGCCCCTCGCGCTCGGTCTTCCCAACGCGCCGCAGTAGTCGGCACAACCGTTTACAACCGCCAATCGCACGGTCCGGGAGCGTTTGGCATAATCGCGCCCCCGAGCCCTCCACCCGCATCGCAGCGAGCAACCGACCGGCCATGGCATTAGATATCGATACGACGCGCCGCAAGCACACCTATACGGAGCTGCCTCCGGCTGAGCTCGCTGAACTGGCGCTGCTCCGCGGCGAAGGTCAATTCGCGGCCAATGGCGCAATCGTCGTAAAAACCGGCAAGCGGACCGGCCGATCGCCCAAAGACCGGTTCATCGTCAAAGACCGCACCACCGAGACCACCGTAGATTGGGGCGCCGTCAATCAACCCATCGCACCGGAAGTCTTCAGCGCGCTATGGGACCGCGTGCAAGTGCACTTGGCTGAAACCGAGACGTTCGTGTCGCATCTGCATGTCGGGGCAGATCCGCAGCACTATCTTCCGATCGAGGTAACGACGGAGTACGCGTGGCACGCGCTGTTCGGCCGAGCCTTGTTCATTCACCCCGAAGTCTTCAATCCGAAGTCGAAGCACCTGTGGCAAGTCGTCAACGCACCAGGTTTCACCTGCGTCCCGATGCGCGACGGCACCGCCAGTGACGGTACGGTGATGATCAACTTCGGCGAACGAAAGGTTCTACTTGCCGGCATGCGCTACGCTGGAGAAATGAAGAAGAGCATGTTCTCCGTGCAGAACTTCCTGCTGCCCGAGGTCGATGTGCTGCCGATGCACTGTTCGGCGAACGTTGGCGACGACGACAGCGTAACGCTGTTTTTCGGATTGTCCGGCACCGGCAAGACGACGCTGTCCGCCGATCCGGGACGCTACCTGATCGGCGACGATGAACACGGCTGGGGCAAAGGCACGGTGTTCAATCTCGAGGGCGGCTGTTACGCCAAGTGCATCAACCTCACGCGCGAGAACGAACCGGTCATCTTCGACGCGATCCGTTTCGGCGCGATCGTCGAAAACGTAACGATCGACCCCGTAACGCGCGAGCCGAACTACGCCGACTCCACGCTGACCGAGAACAGCCGAGCGTGTTATCCGCTCGACAACGTCGCGGCCCGCATCGTCGCGAATCGCGGCGGCGAGCCGAACGCGATCATCTTTCTCACCTGCGACGTCAGCGGCGTGCTGCCGCCAGTGTCGGTCCTGTCGACCGAGGCGGCCGCCTACCACTTTCTCTCCGGCTACACTGCACAGGTGGGTTCGACGGAAGTCGGATCGACCGAAGCGTACAAGGCAACGTTCTCCACCTGCTTCGGCGCACCGTTCTTTCCGCGACCGGCCGGCGTGTACGCGGATCTGCTGATCAAGCGCATCCACGAATTCGGATCGCGCGTCTATCTGGTCAACACGGGTTGGACCGGCGGCGGTTACGGCGTGGGCAAGCGCTTCAACATCCCGACGACGCGCGCGATCATCCATGCCGTTCAGCAGGGCGCGCTCGCACACGTCCCGACGCGACACCTGCCTGGTCTGAACTTGGATATCCCAACAACGGTGCCTGGCGTCGATTCGAAGATCCTCGATCCGCGCACCAGCTGGAGCGACCCCGCCGCTTACGACGCGGCCGTGAAGAGCCTGGTCGGCAAGTTCGTCGAGAACTTCAAGCGATTCAAAGTCGACCCGAAAATCGTCGCCGCCGGTCCGTCCGCGGCCGTCTAGGCAAACCCATTCAGTTGGCGCTACCCTTCGACCCCCTAGGGGAAGAAAAAGAGAGTGGGTAGCGATGGCATCGCAGCTCCGACATCGTATCGACGCGCTCGCCGCGCACAGCCAGAAGCACTTGCTCGGGCAACTCGCTCGCGGCATCGAGAAGGAAAGCTTGCGCGTTCTGCCGAACGGCAATCTCTCGCAAGCGCCGCATCCCGCGGGTCTCGGTTCCGCGCTGACACATCCGCTGATCACCACCGACTTCTGTGAATCGCAGCCCGAGTTGATCACCGGCGTGCATCGCAGCGTAGAAGGGTGTCTCGACGAACTGCGCGACATTCACCGGTTCGTCTATCGCACGCTCGACGACGAACTGCTGTGGTCGTCGAGCATGCCGTGCATGCTGGGCCACGACGATCAGGTTCCCATCGGCGCCTACGGAACGTCCAACGTCGGCCGAACGAAGAATATCTACCGCCGCGGACTCAGCGCGCGGTATGGCCGGTTGATGCAGACGATCTCCGGCATCCACTACAACTTCTCGATTCCCGACGCACTATGGCCGGCGATCGCCGAGATTCAGGGCACCCAAGACAGTCGCGCATTCCGCGATGCCGCCTACTTCAGCCTGATCCGAAATTTCCGCCGCCACTCGTGGCTGCTGATCTACTTGTTCGGCGCGTCGCCGTCGTTATGCAAATCGTTCGTCAAAGGCAAACCGCACAATCTCGAGAGTTTCGACGAGGGCTCACTGTTCGTCCCGCACGGCACGTCGCTTCGGATGGGCGGCCTTGGCTATACGAGCGATGCGCAGTCGAACCTCCACGTCTCGTATAACTCGCTCGCGCAGTACGCTGAATCGCTGCTCGACGCGCTGACCCGGCCGTATCCGCCATACGAGCGCATCGGCGTGAAAGTGGATGGGGAATATCGTCAGCTGTCGACCACGCTGCTGCAGATCGAAAACGAGTTCTACGGAACGATCAGGCCGAAGCGCAGCATTACGAAGAACGAACGTCCGCTCGCCGCGCTGACGAAGTCGGGTGTCGAGTACGTCGAAGTCCGCTGCATCGATCTGAACCCGTTCCTGCCGGTCGGCATCGACGCGGAGCAGATCCGCTTCATCGATACGTTCCTGTTGCACTGCCTTCTCAGCGACAGCCCGCCAGATAGCAGCGCAGAGGCGCGCGAGATGAGCGCCAATCAGCAACGCATCGTCGAGGCCGGACGCAAACCGGGCGTCACGCTGGCGCGCGGCGGCAAGGAAGTTGGCATGCGCGATTGGTCATCTACCCTGATGAACGAACTGCGCCCCATTGCCGACCTGTTGGACGGCGTGGCCGGCAAAGACCTTCACGGCGCAGCCCTTCACGGCACAGCGTGGAAGGAGCAGTTGTCTCGTCTCGACGATCCGGACCGAACGCCGTCGGCGCGCATCCTCGCGAACATGCGCAAGGCGCGCGTTCCGTTTTTCCGTTTCGCAATGAATCAATCGATCATGCACAAAGGATTCTTCGTTGCGAATCCGTTGAGTGCGGACAAGCTACGACACTTCGAAACGCTCGCCGAACGCTCGCTCAACGAGCAACAGGCAATCGAAGCAGCCGATACCGAGAGCCTTGACGAACATCTCGCGCGCTACATGGCCGCGCCGTCGATCGTGGGCGCGTGAATTTTCTAGCTCACTGCGCCCTTTCTGTTTCTGGATCTCCGAGCGCCGATCCGCAGTACCTGGTCGGCGGGTTTTTGGGCGACTTCGTCAAAGGGGCGGTTCCCCCTCATTTGCCGCAAGACATCCAGACCGGCATCAGGCTGCACCGGCGCATCGACGCTTTCAGCGCGGTGCAGGGCGACATCAAGACGAGCGTCGTGCGGCTTCCCGCGTCAACTCGACGACTCGCGCCGGTATTCATCGATCTGGTGGCCGATCACTTCCTGGCGCGCCATTTCGAGTCCGTTCACGGCGAGCCGCTCACCGATTTCACGGCCCGTACGTACACAACCCTGGGTGAGCACGAGGCGCACTTTCCGGTCGATGCGGTGCGTTTCTTCCGGTTCATGCGCGACCACGATCTGCTGGGGCGCTACACCGGGCTCGATCCGATAGAGCGCGCATTTCGCCGGATTGCCGACAGACTAGGCCGCGCCGACGCCGTGGGCGAGTCGATGACCGTACTGCGAGCCGAATACGGCGAGTTCGAGAAGGACTTTATGCGTTACTACCCGGCACTGCGGGCCCACGCCGCCGACTGGTTGAACGACGCGCCAGGTGCGGCTAGTGCTGCACCACGAAGTTGCTGAACACCAGATCCTCGATCACCGGTTCGCCGTTCTCCGCCTGCATGATGTCGCGCAGTTCGGCCAGCGCCTGTTTGCGGATCTGCTCGCGGCCGTCGCTCGACGACACCGCCGCATCTTCCTGACGAGAGAAGAGCAGCACGAGCGCGTTGCGTAGCGCGGGCGTGTGGTACTTCAGCGCTGCCTCCGCTTCGGAATTCGCGACCTTCAACGTCACGTCGGCCTTCAGATACGTCAATCGACCCGTCTTCGTGACACCAAAGTTCGTCACGAAGGCGGGCTGCAGCGTCACATAACGTACGCCTTCCGGGGCTTCGTTAGCGGCGGCCGAGGTTGCCACGGCGAGCATAAAAACGAGTAGGGCGCGCATGAGGATCTCCGCGAGAAAATAGAATCCGGCCGACCCCGGAAGAATAGTTGACGCCGGCAAGCCGGCCAGTAACCTCACCTGGCCCTGCCATCTCCGTCGAATGGGAAGCACCGATGAAAGCCGTTCTGTGTCGCGCGTTCGGACCGCCCGAGTCGTTGTCGCTGGAGGATGTCGATGCGCCGACGGCCGGCGCCGATGAGGTCGTGGTCGAGGTTCGTGCCGCTGCGCTCAACTTCCCCGACGTCCTGATGATCGAGGGAAAATACCAGAGCCAACCGCCATTCCCGTTCATCCCAGGTGGAGAGTTCGCCGGCGTGGTCGCATCGATCGGTGCGAATGTGAAGACGCTGACGCTGGGGCAAGGCGTCTTTGGGGGCTCCGGTTACGGTGCGTTCGTGGAGCGTCTGGCGATTCCGGCGTCACGCCTGCGACGCATTCCCAATGGCATGACCTTCGAGCAAGCCTCCGGCATCAGCACCACCTACGGCACGTCGTATCACGCGCTGAAGCAACGCGCCGACCTGCAACCCGGCGAGTCGCTGCTGGTGCTAGGCGCCGCCGGCGGCGTCGGACTGGCGGCAGTAGAACTCGGTAAGGCGATGGGCGCGCGCGTGATCGCCGCGGCCAGCACCGATGCGAAACTCGCGGTGGCGCGTCAGGCCGGCGCGGATGAACTGATCAACTACTCCGACGGCGAGCTGAAAGACAAGGTCAAAGCGCTCACCAACGGCCGCGGCGTCGACGTCATCTACGATCCCGTCGGCGGCGACCTGTTCGATCAATGCATGCGCAGCATCAACTGGAAGGGGCGCGTCCTGGTCGTGGGTTTCACCGGCGGCTACATCCCGAAAGTGCCGATCAATCTGATTCTGCTGAAAGGCTGTCAGGTCGTCGGCGTCTTCTACGGCTCGTTTGCCGCACGCGAGCCGCAGCTCAACGACCGCAACTTTGCGGACATTCTCGAGATGTTCGAACGCGGCAAGATCAATCCGTTGGTCGGCGCCACGTATCCGCTTTCCGAGTACGCCCAGGCGCTGCGATGTCTCTCCGGCCGCGCCGCCGTCGGCAAAGTCGTGCTCCGGATGGGTGCGTGAGTCCGCTGCACTGGGGATTGGCTGCGCTCGTGCTCGCAGGCGGCATGGTGGGCGGCGCCCAGTTCATGGAGCACGTCCTCGGTCTCGACCCGTGTCCGCTGTGCCTGATGCAACGGCTATGGACGATGCTCGGCGGTGCCGTCGTTCTGGCGGGGCTCGCACTGAATCCGCGTGCGATCGCATATCCCGTTGCCGCATTGGCCTGCACCGTCGTCGGCGCGGGCTTTTCCGTACGCCAACTCTGGCTGCAGAGCCTGCCGGCGGACCAGATACCGGCGTGCGGACCCGACATGGCCTACATGATCGACGCGTTCCCGCTGGCCGACATCCTGAAAGCCATGACGATGGGCACCGGCAATTGCGCCGAGGTGACCTGGACGATGCTTGGGATCAGCATTGCCGGCTGGGCACTAGTGGGTTTCATCGCCCTCGGCGGTGCGCTGGTGCTGTGGCTAAGGTCCGCGCGAACGATCGCAAACGCCTAGTCCGCACGCACACCGCTTGAGCAACGCTCAATCGTTGCTAGCCTTCCTTGCAGGGATACAAATTGCAGGAGGCCTTCATGCCGAACCGCACCGCACAACGCGCCATTGGCGTCTTCCTTAAGAACCGTCGGCAACTGATCGTCGACCTCATGCGACTGTCGAAGGCGATCGAGAGCGACCTGCGCGATGACGCCGAATCTCTGCTCGAGCGGTTCTGCCAGCAGATGGTGGACTATCTGTCGGTCGGCTACTTTCGAGTCTATGGCGGGTTGCTGTCCGTACAGACCTGGGCGACGCCCCGCGAATACGCCATATTCGATTCCACCACCTCCACTGCGATGACCTTCAACGACCACCACGCCGGTGGCGACCGCTTCGATGTCACCCGGATCAAGGGCGAGTTGGCGGCCGTCGCGCTGGCACTCGAAACCCGTTTCGAACTCGAAGACGAGATGCTGAATCGTACCCGCGAGGCGCGCGCGGTGACGGCCTGACGGATCGAGGCGTCAACCTAAAGCGGATTCCTCAAACACGACGCAACCCCATCTTCGGGCAGAAAAAAATAGTAGAGCCGTTCCCAGAGGCGGGTATATAGTCCGTCCCCGATCACCCACAACGACAAAGAGACGATGGCTGAGCCGAATGCTCTTCGCATCCTGGTCGTAAACGGAAAAGGGGGCTGCGGAAAGACGACGATCGCGACCAACCTGGCCGCGGCCTACGCGCGTCTTGGATACTGCGTCGCTCTCACCGACCACGACTCTCAAGCATCGAGCACACAGTGGCTCGAACAACGCGCGGCGCCGCTGCCGACGATTCATCTCATTGCCGCACACCAACGCACTGCAATGTATCAGACACGCGCCTTCCAACAGCGCATGCCCAACAACGTCGAACGCATCATCATCGATACACCGTCAGCGGTCAGCGATCGCGATCTCGATACGCTGTTGCGCAGTATCGATGCGATTCTGGTGCCGCTGTTGCCGTCGTCGATCGACATTCGCGCGGGCGCGCGCTTCATTTCGCAGTTGCTCGCGCATCGTTCGTATCGCGCGCGTCCTGCGCCTGTTGGCGTCATCGCGAATCGCGTTCGCCAGAACACCACCACTCACGCGAAGCTGATGCAGTTCCTCGAATGTCTCGAAGTCCCCACCGTGGCGACATTCAGAGACAGCGCGCTGTACACACGTCTCGCCGAAGAAGGCACCGGAATTTTCGACGACGTCTCCGACTCAAGTGCAGAAAGAGAAGCACTGGAATGGAGCAAGCTGATGCACTGGATCGATGAGGCGACTGCACATCGAACCACGCCACATCAGTTGGGGCCGCTCGCCGCGCCGCCGCACTATCGCAACGCGGAATCCGCCGAAGCCTGATCGAGGCTCTCAGTCGTCCTTGCGCGCCCACCACAACGCTTTCAATTCGTCGCTGATGACGACCGGCGGCGCCGCGTCGTCGAGACTCGCACAAAATCGTTGAAAATCGGGCATCTCGCGCATGGGACAGTACAATGCCGCGGTCGATCATAGACCCCAAGAGTATTGCATTGCGCCGCTCCAACGTCTCTCCCAGTGCCGGTGACGCAGGCGCCTGATCGTGATCGTCATCTCCGACGTAACGCTGAAGCGCGGCGGCGAGGCTTTGTTCGAACACCTCGATCTGACGCTGCATCCCGGCCATCGCATCGCGCTCGTCGGCCGCAACGGCGTCGGCAAATCGAGCCTGTTCGCGCTCTTGCGCGGTCGTCTGCTGGCCGAGATCGGCGAGGTGCGGATGCCGCCGCGCTGGCGCATCGCGCACCTGGATCAGGAGACCCAACCTTCCGAACGCACTGCGCTCGACTGGGCGCTCGACGGCGATGTGGCGTTGCGTCGTGTCGAGCGCGCCATCGCTGCGGCCGAACGCGACGGCAACGATACTGCGCTGGCGCGACTGCACACGGAGTTCGACGACCTCGGCGGTTACTCTGCTGAAGCGCGCGCGGCGGAAATTCTGAACGGTCTCGGCTTCCCCGCTTCCGACCTGGAGCGACCCTATCGCGAATTCTCCGGCGGCTGGCGCATCCGGCTGAACCTCGCGCAGACGCTGATGAGTCCGTCCGATCTGCTGCTGCTCGACGAGCCGACCAACCACCTCGACCTCGATGCGATGCTGTGGCTCGAAGGCCACCTGAACCGCTACTCAGGCACGTTGTTGGTGATCGCTCACGATCGTGAATTTCTCGATGCCGTGGCGGATCACACGGTCCATCTCGAGTCGGGACAGGCGACGATCTATCGCGGCAACTACAGCTCGTTCGAGCGCCAGCGCGGCGACAATCTGTCGCGGCAGGCGACATTGGCGCGTCGTCAGGCGCGCAAAGCCGAAGCGATCATGCGTTTCGTCGACCGCTTTCGAGCCAAGTCGACTAAGGCGCGCCAGGTGCAAAGCCGTCTGAAAGCGCTCGAGAAACTGCAAATCGCGGCGCCGGGCCACGCTGACTCTCCGTACGAGTTCAGCTTCCCGAATCCGACGCAGATGTCGCCGATGCTGATCCAGGTCGAGAACGCGACGCTCGGTTACGACGGCAAACCGATCCTCGCGGTCGAATCGCTGCGGATCGCGCCCGGCGCGCGCATCGGCGTGCTCGGGGCGAACGGCGCCGGTAAAACCACGCTCATGCGAACGCTGGCGAGCGATCTCACGCTGCAATCAGGCGACCTGTTTCGAGGACAGCACAGCAGCGTCGGCTATTTCGCGCAGCATCAGCTGGAATTGCTGAAGGCCGATCTCAACGCGCTCGGCCACTTGCGGCTGCGGACGCCGGTGACGACCGACCAGCGCAGGCGCACCTATCTCGGCGGTTGGGGATTCGAGGGCGACATGGCGATGCGGCCGACCGGCACGCTATCGGGCGGCGAGAAAGCCCGCCTCGTGCTCGCGTTGATCGCATGGGAGCAACCCGCGCTGTTGCTGCTCGACGAGCCGACGAACCACCTCGATATCGAGATGCGCCACGCGCTCACGGTGGCGCTGCAGGAGTACGAAGGCGCCATGGTGATCGTTTCGCACGATCGCGACCTGCTCGGCCGCTGCGTCGACGAGTTCTGGCTCGTGGCGAACGGTCGCATCGACCCGTATCCGGACGATCTGGAGCAGTACGCCGAGCGGATCCGCCAGCGGGTCGCGCCCGTGTTGTCGGAAGCCGGGCCGAGCCGGCGTGAGCGCCGCCAAGCCTCGGCCGAACATCGGCGTCGAACGCAATCGTTGCGCACTGCGGTGAAACGGCTCGAGACGCGCATCGAGACCCTGAGCAGTGCGCTCAAGGCACTCGAAGCGACGCTCGCCGATCCGGCCACCTACGAAACGATGTCGACGCAGCAGCTGCAGACGGTGATCGCGCAACGCACGGATCAGCTGCGCGATCTGGCGGTTGCCGAAGCCGACTGGTTGACGCAGCACGAACAGCTCGACGCACTGGTCGCGGCGGCGGCGTTCGAAGGGGACGACGACCGGGACGCCAACTAGCGTCCCGGCCGGTCGATCAGCCGGCGGCCGGCTTTTCGTAGATCGACGCCCGCTCTTTGGCCTCTTCCGCAATGCGCCGCCCCAGCGCGGGAAACACCGGAATGTCGGCATCCGGAAGCGGCGCCATGCCCACTTTGCGCGCCAGCGCCGCCTCGATGTAAGGCGCCAACTGCCGTTGCTTGGTCTGTTCACGCTCCGCGGCACGCGCCTTGAATTCCGGCATGACCTCGGCCGCGAACAACTCGAGCGCTTCGCAGATGTGCTCGTGCTTGTTCATGCCCGCCTGCTGGATGAACGTCACCTGATCGACACCGGCGGTTTCGAACTTGCGCAGGTGCGTGCGCAGATCTTCCGGCGTACCGATGCCGCCCGCCCCACCCGATAGCGCCTGGCCGAACTCCTGCGGCAGATCTCGCTGGCGCTTTTCGAAGATGTTCTCGAATTCCTGCCACAGGTTCGTGCGCCCCGGCTTGTGCGCGCCGAAACCGTAAAGACTTCCGAGCGCGTAGCCGAAGAATTCGAAGCCTTTCAGCCCACGCTTGATCGCCGTCTCACGGTCCTGGTGACACGAGAAACTCGACACCATGCAGATGTTCGCGTTCACCGTGTGGCCGATCGGCACGCATTCGTCGCTCTTGATGATGTCGTAGTACTCCTCGACCCATGAACGCGCTTCCAATGGATCGACGAACGCAAAGGTCAGCGCCCCAATGCCCAATCGCGCGGCCATCCGGATCGTCTCGCGTTGCGAACACGCGACCCATACCGGCGGATGCGGGCGCTGGACCGGCTTCGGCACCAGGTTGCGGCACGGCATGCTGAAGTACTTGCCGACGTAGCCGGGATACGGATCCATCGCGAGGATGTTGCAGATCTGCTCGGTCGATTCGAGATAGATCTTGCGCTTCTCCTCGACGGTGATGCCGAAGCCGCCCAGCTCGAGGACGGCGGACGATTCGCCGGTACCGAAGTCGACCCGACCGTTCGAGACGAGGTCGAGCGTCGCGATGACTTCCGCGGTTCGGGCCGGATGGTTGTACTGGGGGATCACCTGCCGGATGCCGTGCCCAAGACGAATGTTCTTCGTCCGGGAAGAACACGCCGCGAGAAATACCTCCGGCGCCGAAGAATGCGAATACTCCTCCAGGAAGTGGTGTTCGACCTCCCACGCGTAGTCGATGCCCAATCGATCCGCCACTTCGACCTGTTCGAGCGCGTCGTTGAACAGCTTCTGCTCGGCGCCTTCCGTCCATGGCCGGGGCAGCTGGTGTTCGTAAAAGATGCCGAATTTCATCCGATTCTCCGTTACCTGTTTTGCGTTCCGTTTCGAGTCGCCGAAGTCTGATCATTTCTCCGCGCGCCGCCAAGATCATCGCGCACGGTCCCGAACGCTCGTTTTGTTATGCTGCCCGCGCATGTCCGAATCACCCGTCAAACTCGAACTGATCTCGATACTCGATGGAGTATTCAGGCACCGCGGCTACGAGGGCGCGACGCTGTCGGTGCTGTCGCGCGCGTGCGGACTCGGCAAGGCGAGCCTCTACCATCACTTTCCCGGCGGCAAAGACGAGATGGCGAGCGTGCTGCTGCGCCGCGCTATCGCCGAACTGAACGACCTCGCGTATCGCAATCTTGACCGGCCTGCTCCGTGGAATCAGCGCCTCAGCGGTTTCGTGGACGGATTCGCCCAGTATTGCGCGAACGGCACGCGCAACTGCCTGGTCGCCGAACTGACCGCCGCCGCCGCGCGAACGCGATTCGCCGACGAGATCCAGGTGCAGACGAACGCATGGGTGCGCCAGCTCACGGCGGCCTTTGCAGAGACGGGCATCTCCGAGAAACGCGCGCGACGGCGCGCGCGTGAGTTGCTCGGCTCGCTCTACGGCGCGCTCGTCGTGGCGCGCATGCTGAACGACCCGAAGCCATTTCTCCAAACCGTGCAGCGGTTGAGCAAAAGCTTCGCCGCGGAGCAGCACGCGCCCTAGGACGTCAGCGCCACCACCCGTGGTAGAGCGCAGCGAATTTCAGCAGGCCAGCCGGCGCGTGATTGCGCCGCCAGCCGTTCGCGGCGAATTTGTTGATCTCCGCGCTGGTCGGATAGATGTGGATGGTGCCCATCAGCTTCTTCAGCCCGAGCCCGTGGGTCATCGCGAGGACGTATTCCGCAATCAACTCGCCCGCCGCAGGCGCCACGATCGTCGCACCGAGTATCCGGTCGGAACCGCGTTGCGTGAGCACTTTGATGAAGCCGCGCGTTTCGCCATCGGCAATGGCGCGGTCGACATGCGCGAGTTCATGGCGCGTAACTTCCACGTCGATGTCGCGCGCCTTCGCCTCGTCGACAGATAAGCCGACGCGCGCGACCTCCGGGTCTGTATATGTCGCCCAGGGCACCACTGAGTAATTCACCTTGAACTTCCGGAATCGGCCGAACAACGCGTTCACCGACGCATACCACGCTTGATGCGACGCCATGTGCGTGAACTGATACGGCCCCGCCACATCACCGCATGCAAGAATATTCGGCACGCAGGTGCGCAGGTACTCATCGACCACCACGGTGCCGTCGCGATTGAGCCCGATGCCCAACTCCGCAAGCCCCAACGATTCGGTATGGGCGCGGCGTCCGACCGCGACGATCACCTCGTCGAACGGAATCTCCACCGCGACACCCTGATTGTCCGCGATCAGACGCTTCTGCGCGCCGACCTCGAACCGTTCGGCTTTGTGCGCGGTTAACACGTCGATGCCTTCGCTGCGCAGCACATCGGCCACGAGCGCCGAAACGTCCGCATCTTCCTTCGGCAGCACGCGGTCGGCCATATCGATGAGCGTGACCCGACTACCGAGCCGCTGGAAGCTCTGCGCCAGCTCGCAACCGATCGGACCCGCGCCCATTACGACCAGTCGCTTCGGCAGAGATTCGAGGGACCAGACATCGTCCGACGTCAGCGGCTTGATGTCTTTGATGCCGGGAATCGGCGGAATGAACGGCACTGCACCGCTCGCGATCACGATGTTTCGCGCAGTGATACGACGACCATCGACGTCAACCGTCCAGGGGTCCACGATCCGCGCGCTGCCGGTTACGCAATCGACACCGAGCGACGAATACCGCTCAATCGAGTCGTTGGGTGCAATCGTTGCAATCGCATCGCGTACGCGCTGCATCACCGCAGGGAAATCGACGTGGCCGCTGACGTCGCGCAAACCGTAGCGATGGGCATCCTTGAGGTAGTGCGCGATCTTTGCGGAACGGATCAGCGTCTTGCTCGGGATGCATCCGGTGTTGAGACAATCGCCGCCCATGCGGTTGCGTTCAATGAGCGTCACTTTGGCGCGCACGGTCGCCGCAATGAGCGACGCAATGAGTCCGGCCGAACCGGCGCCGATCACGATCAGGTTCGCGTCGTATCGCTTGGGTTTGAAGTGCTTCATGGCGCCGTGCGCGCGCGACGTTGCGTGACGATGCCGACCAGCTTTTTCGCGATCAGCGGGAAGACTCCGAGCAATGTCAGCGCAATCATCAGTCCGGGGCTCAACACGTCGCCGAGTTTATGGATTTCCGCGAGCTGCGTACCGGCGAATACGAATACGAACGTACCCGCCAACATGCCGATCTGACTGACGAGGTAGAACTGCAACACGCCGATGCGGGTCAGCCCCATGAGCAGATTGACGATGAAGAACGGAAACACCGGCACCATGCGCAGGCTGAACAGATAGAAATGGCCTTCGCTCTCAAAGCCGCGATTGATCGGCTCGAGATGTTTCCCGAATCGTCGCTGCACCCAGTCGCCGAGCACGAGGCGCGAGATCATGAACGCGATCGTCGCGCCCACCGAACTCGCAAACGACACCAGCAATACACCCCACCAAACGCCGAATATCGCTCCCGCGGCGATCGTCATCACAGCCGCACCGGGCAGCGACAATCCGGTCACCAGCACATAGACGAGGAAGAACACGATCGACGCCGTAAGCGGCGCGGCGTTGACGTGCTCGACGGCATGCGCGCGGCTCGCCTGCAGATACTCGAGCGACAGATACTGACCCAGACCCAACGCGAAGAACGCGCCGATGGCGAGCGCCACCACGGCCAGAATGACGAAGCGTTTCATATGTAGTGCGTATCCCGAATATTGAGGAGCGATCGATTACGCAGCGGATGCGCGTACAGTACCATTTCGCTTCTGACGTGATGGAGTGGATCGTGCCGCGCAAGTTCCCAACGACCCGGCTGCGCCGAAATCGCCGCAACGAATTCTCGCGACGCCTGGTACGCGAGACCGAACTCGGCACGAACGATCTGATCTATCCGATGTTCGTGATCGAAGGTCATGCGACACGGCAACCGGTTGCGTCGATGCCAGGCATCGAGCGCTACACGGTCGACGAACTCGTCGGCGAATGCGCACGCGTGAAAGCACTCGGCATTCCGGCCGTTGCACTGTTCCCGAAGATCGAACCGAGCCTGAAGACATTGGACGGCGCCGAGGCATGGAACAGCAACGGTCTGGTCGCGCGTGCGATTCGCGCGATCAAGGCCGCGGTTCCCGAACTGGGCGTCATCACCGACGCCGCGCTCGATCCCTACACGACACACGGACAAGACGGCATCATCGATGCGGACGGCTACGTGATGAACGACGAAACCGTCGTTGCGTTGCGGCGCCAGGCACAGGTGTGCGCCGCAGCCGGTTCGGACGTGATCGCGCCGTCGGACATGATGGACGGTCGCGTCGGCGCGATTCGCGCGGAGCTCGATGCGCACGGTTTCATCCACACGCAGATCATGGCGTATTCGGCGAAGTACGCATCCGCTTACTACGGGCCGTTTCGCGATGCGGTCGGTTCCGCGCAGAACCTCGGCAAATCCAACAAATTCACGTACCAGATGGACCCCGCCAACAGCAACGAAGCGTTGCACGAGATCGCACTCGACATCGACGAAGGCGCCGACATGGTGATGGTGAAACCCGGCATGCCCTATCTCGACATCGTGCGGCGAGTGAAAGACGAATTCGGCGTGCCGACGTTCGTCTACCAAGTCAGCGGCGAATACGCGATGCACATGGCGGCCATCGAGCGCGGTTGGCTCAGCGACGCCGTGATCATGGAATCACTCGTGTGCATCAAACGCGCCGGCGCAGACGGAATTCTGACTTACTTCGCCAAGCGGGTAGCGCAGGCGCTCGCCGATCGCTAGCGATGGGGGCGGTTCGACTTCGAACGGGGTCGGCGGCGTGACTTCGAATGGGGTCGAGCGGCGGCGGGTCGGTGCGGCGGACACGCTGAAGCCATCCCTGGGCGCTCCGAAC